>NZ_JARWKZ010000006.1:0-208613 GCF_050577975.1 Rhizobium sp. BR 315
GGGCAACGCCCGACATGATGCGAAAGCGTCGATGCACCGCAGAACATCCGTTCGGCACCATCAAACGGATGATGGCAGGCGGACGTTTCCTGACCAGAAACCTCAAGGGCACCAGAACCGAAATGGCCCTCTCGGTGCTCGCCTACAACATCAGGCGCACCATAAACATAACATCAAAACCCGCATAGACCCAGAAACCAAAAGAGGCCCCGGTCAAACCGGAGCCTCCAAACGTTTCCACACAGGCTGCATCGGGCCGCCCTTCGTCATTCATGCCTTTAGGCAGATCAGTTCCACTCGCGGATATCGACGAAGTGACCGGCGATCGCGGCGGCTGCGGCCATGGCCGGGGAAACCAGATGCGTGCGGCCCTTGAAGCCCTGGCGGCCTTCGAAGTTGCGGTTCGAGGTCGAAGCGCAGCGTTCGCCCGGCTTCAGGCGGTCGTCGTTCATGGCGAGGCACATGGAACAGCCAGGCTCGCGCCAATCGAACCCGGCAGCCTTGAAGATCTTGTCGAGGCCTTCGGCTTCCGCCTGTTCCTTCACGAGGCCGGAGCCCGGAACGATCATGGCGTCGACCGTGGAAGCCACGGTCTTGCCTTCGACGACCTTGGCGACGGCCCGCAGGTCTTCGATGCGGCCGTTGGTGCAGGAGCCGATGAAGACGCGATCGATGCTGATCTCGGTCATCGGCGTGCCCGGCTTCAGGCCCATATAGTCAAGGGCGCGCCACTTGGAGGTACGCTTGGTCTCGTCCTGGATTTCATCCGGATTAGGAACGATGCCCTGGATGGAGATGACGTCTTCCGGCGAGGAGCCCCAGGAAACGATCGGCGGCAGGCTTGCGGCATCGAGCTTGACGATGCGGTCGTAATGCGCGCCTTCGTCCGACTGCAGCGTCTTCCAGTAGGCGATCGCCTGTTCCAGCGCTTCGCCCTTCGGCGCACGAGGCTTGCCCTTGATGTATTCGAAGGTGATCTCATCCGGAGCGATCAGGCCGGCGCGGGCGCCGCCTTCGATCGACATGTTGCAGATGGTCATGCGGCCTTCCATCGACAGCGAGCGAATGGCTTCGCCGGCATATTCGATGACGTAGCCGGTGCCGCCGGCGGTGCCGATTTCACCGATGATCGCGAGGATGATGTCCTTGGCGGTGACGCCCGGCGGCAGCTGGCCGTCGACCTGCACCAGCATGTTCTTCGCCTTCTTCTGGATCAGCGTCTGCGTGGCGAGCACATGCTCGACCTCGGAGGTGCCGATACCATGGGCCAGCGAGCCGAAGGCGCCGTGGGTAGACGTGTGGCTATCACCGCAGACGATGGTCATGCCGGGCAGGGTGAAGCCCTGCTCGGGGCCGATGATGTGGACGATGCCCTGACGCTTGTCGTTTTCGGAGTAGTACTCCACGCCGAATTCGGCAGCGTTCTTGGCGAGCTGCTCGACCTGGATACGGCTTTCCTCGTTCTTGATGCCGAGGTGGCGATCGGCCGAGGTCGGAACGTTATGGTCGACGACAGCCAGCGTCTTCTGCGGCGCGTGAACCTTGCGACCGGTCATCCGCAGGCCTTCGAATGCCTGCGGCGACGTCACTTCGTGAACGAGGTGGCGGTCGATATAGAGAAGACAGGTGCCGTCGTCTTGCGCGTCGACCAGATGGTCATCCCAGATTTTATCGTAAAGTGTGCGTGGAGCGCTCATGGCTACAGATCCATATTGGCATTGTCGAAAGTGGGGGTGACGGATCAGGACCGCCGGCCTCGGGTGTGATCAGCGAAGTCGGCTGTTGAGCGCGCCCGAAATCATGGCAAAGAAACGTGCCGGCAGGCGCTTGTGGTCCTGCAGCACGAAAGCCGTGACGTATTGTCCGTCTTTGCTCATGATCTTACTCATGGGCATGCTCATATCAATTTTCAAAACCTTCGGCAATGGCGACGATAGGGCGTGTCGGTACGCCCGACATTTGGCCGCACCGATCACACTTGCGCGCCCGGCGGCTGGGCCGCTGCCATGCGGGGGAAGGCGGAGCGGTCGCTGCCGGAGCGGCGGCGCATCCAGGCTTCGAGCTGCCGCAGCAACAGTGACAGGCCGATCGTCAGCAGCAGGTAGATGAAGGCGAGGATCGATAGTGTTTCGAAGTAGCGGAAATTGGCCGAGTAGTAGAGCTTGGCGAGCTGGCTGATATCGGCGACGCCGAGCACGGAAACCAGCGAGCTGTCCTTGACCATCGCGATAAAGTCGTTGGACAGCGGCGGCAGGATCACGCGGATCGCCTGCGGAAAGACGACAAGCCGGAAGCGCTGGAAGCGGCTGAGCCCTAATGCCTTTGCCGCTTCGATCTGGCCCTGGTCGACCGCCTGGATGCCGGCGCGGAAAATTTCGGCGATGAAGGACGAGTAGCCGATCGTCAGCGCGATGATCGTGCGCCAGACGAACGGCACGTCGCGGACGACGAGCGGGCTTGTCCAGCCGGTGGAGGCCAGCGGGGAAGTGACGAAGTTATAGGCCGCTACGAAGGCCGGCGTGCCGACGAAGGCGACGTAGGAAAGCAGCACGAGCATCGGAATGCCGCGCACGATCTCGATATAGAAGCGCGCGACCTGCCGCAGCACGAGGAAGTCCGACAGGCCGAGCAGTGCGAGCCCAAGGCCAAGCAGCATGGCAACCGTAAAAGCCACCAGCGTCACGAAGATCGTGACGCCGATGCCGTTAAGCAGAAGAGAGAAGATCTGAGCGTAGAGGCCATTCGCCGCGATTGCGAGCGAGGCGACGACGCCGACAATAGCAAGGGCGACCAACCACCAGGGAAAGTCATCCTTGCCGCGGTGCCCGCCCGGGCCTGCCAAGAGTGCCATCAGAGCGGGCTTCCAGTATGTCGATCTGCAGGGCTCATTGGCCCATCTTATAGTCGAGGAACCACTTCTTGTTCAGTGCTTCGAGCGTGCCGTCGGCCTTGAGGCTGGCAATCGCCGCATTGACCGGGGCGACAAGATCGGAGCCCTTCTGGAAGATGAAGCCGAAATCTTCGGAGCCGAGCGGACCGCCGATCAGCTTCAGGCCGCCATTGGAGGCGTCGACATAGCCCTTGCCGGCCGTACCGTCCGTCAGCACCATGTCGACGTCGCCGGTCTTCAGCGCCTGCACGGTGGCGCCGAAGGTTTCGAAGGTCTTGATGCGCGGATTCTGCTCGTTGCCGTCGAGTACGGAGTACACGGCAGTGTAGAAGGGCGTCGTGCCGGGCTGCGCGCCGATCAGGCCTTCCTTGAGGGCTGCGAAGCTCTTGGCATCGGTGAAGCGCTTCTCGTCGCCGCGCACGAGCATGAACTGCTCGGAGCGCATGTAGGGATCGGAAAAGTCGACCTTCTGCTTGCGCTCATCCTTGATGGTGATGCCGGTCATGCCGATGTTGTACTGGCCTTCCGAGACGGCCTGGATCATCGCATCCCAGCTGGTGTTCTGGTACTCGACCTTGAAGTTCAGGCGCTTGGCGATCTCGTTCATCGCGTCATATTCCCAGCCGATCGCCTTGCTCGTCTTCGGGTCGATGAACTGCAGCGGCGGATAGGCATTCTCGGTGACGACGACGACGGTCTTGCCGCTGAGGTTCGGAAGATCGGCGGCGAAGGAGGCGAAGGGTGCAAGCACGAGGGCGCTGAGGCCCAAAAGGAACGAACGACGGAATGCCATGGAAATCTCCCCGATTAGCGCGGCGGAAAAGTGTCATATTTGTGAAGGGGATGGCAAGGCTATTGCCACGGCCGCGATCATAAAAATGGAAAAGCAACTCTAAAGTGGGCAGCGAATTGAGAAATATTCTTTTCGCCCAATGCCTGCGGCAGGCAGCAAAAAGGCGACCCAAGGGCCGCCTTCAAGCTTCGCGATCCGTGTGGATCGAAAATTATTCCGCTGCCGGCTCCGCTGCAGCAGCTTCGGCCGCTGCCTTTGCTTCTGCGGCTTCGGCTGCTGCCTTTTCAGCTGCGAGCGCCTGAGCAGCTGCAACCTTCTCGGCTTCGATGCGTGCCTTCTCTTCGGCCAGAGCCTGACGCTCGGCGTCGTTGAGCTTGCGGGCGCGGGTGCCGGTGTTTTCGACGATACGGGCAGCCTTACCGCGCAGGTCGCGCAGGTAGTAGAGCTTAGCGCGACGGACCTTACCGCGGCGAACGACTTCGACGCTTTCGATCATCGGCGAGTAAACCGGGAATACGCGCTCGACGCCTTCGCCGTAGGAGATCTTGCGGACCGTGAAGTTTTCCTGCAGACCGCCGCCGGAGCGAGCGATGCAAACGCCTTCATAGGCCTGAACGCGGGTACGGTTGCCTTCCGTGACCTTCACGTTGACGCGAACGGTGTCGCCAGCGGAGAATTCGGGAAGCGTGCGCTTGGCTTCGATCTTGGCAGCCTGTTCGGCTTCCAACTGCTGAATGATGTTCATAGTATCAACCTCGTTGTTGCTTCAACAGCCAGAGCGCCCGAACGATCTATCCTTGGTCGGACCCGAAGGTCTCGCCGCGCGATATATGCCTGTTACGGCAGGGGCGGATACGTCTGCTCTTCTTTGGTGGTTGATGGGAAATTTCCCATGCCGGGCGCGCACATACCCTATTGTCGCGTCTTTGTCACCCCTTGCGGCCGAATTAAGTGGTCTTTATTGGCCCGCAAGCGGCCTGGAACGGCAATTTATCATGAATCCCATCGCCTGGATGCCGTTCAGACTTTCTTCGGCTTTTTTCGTGTCGAGGCGTTCAAGGCCGCGGCTGCACGAATAAGCGCCTTCAGCGCCTCTTCATCGATATCCTCCTTCTCGTGGATATCGATGGCACGCCGCGTGTTGCCCTCAAGGCTCGAATTGAAGAGATGAGCGGGATCCTCCAGCGCGGCGCCCTTCGCAAAGGTCAGCTTCACGACGCTCTTGTAGGTCTCGCCGGTGCAGATGATGCCGTCATGCGACCACACCGGCACCCCACGCCATTTTAGTTCCTCGACCACATCCGGGTCGGCCTGCTTGATGAGAGCCCGGACCTTGGCCAACGTCTCACCGCGCCAGTCGCCCAGTTCCCGGATTCCGTCGTCGATCAGCCGAGAAGCGGAACCCGCCTGTTCGGCTTCCGTTGCGTTGTCCTTTGCCATCCTCCGGAGCCTCCTCGCTCTTCCATACCCGCCTTGCCTCTTTAGCGCTTGAGAGTGTTGGGCGCCATACCGCTTCGGCGGCGAGGAAATCCATTTGGCTGAAACAGGTGGTTCTCACGCAATCTTGCCGATCAAGTGCCGCCGCGCTGGCCGGCGCAGCTATTTTTCAGCCTTTTTGTCGAGCAGATCCGGCCGGCGCGCTCGCGTCAGCTGTTCGGCCTGCTCCCTCTGCCATTTGGCGATCGCCGCGTGGTTGCCCGAGGTGAGTATGGCCGGGATCTCGCGGCCTTCCCATAGCTGCGGGCGGGTATAGTGTGGATGCTCCAGCATGCCGCCTTCGAAGCTTTCGTGCAGGCCCGAGAGGTCATTGCCCATGACGCCTGGCAGGATGCGCACGATGGCATCGAGCAGGATCAGAGCGGCCGGCTCGCCGCCCGAAAGGATGTAGTCGCCGATCGAGACTTCCTCGAGGTCGCGGCCGTCGATGACGCGCTGGTCTACGCCTTCGAAGCGGCCGCAGACGATGATGACGCCGTCGCCATCAGCGAGTTCGCGCACGCGCTTCTGCGTCAGCGGCTTGCCGCGCGGGCTCATCAGCAGGCGCGGGCGGTTGTCGTTTTCGCTGGCATGGTCGATGGCGCGGGCAAGCACGTCAGGCTTCAGCACCATGCCAGCCCCGCCGCCGGCCGGCGTGTCGTCGACGGTGCGGTGCTTGTCGGTGGTAAAATCGCGGATCTGCAGGGTATCGAGCGCCCATTGCCCGCGCTCCATCGCCTTGCCGGCAAGGGACGTGCTGAGATGGCCGGGAAACATCTCGGGGTAAAGCGTCAGAATGGTCGCCCGGAAACTCATGGCGCGGTCACTTCCAAACGAGGATCACTTCTTCGGCTTGCCCTGCGGCTTCTCCGGCTTCTCCGGCTTGCCGATGAGGTCGTCGGGGTTGTCGACCAGACCGGCGGCCAGCGGATCGATCAGGATCTTGCCGCCCTCGAGATCGATTTCGAGTACGGCGGCTTCAGAGAAGGGGATCAGCACGGGGCGCTTGCCCGGCCCCTTTAACTCGAGGAGGTCGCCGGCGCCGAAGTCATAGACGCCGCTGACCGTGCCGTAGCCAGTGCCCTCGTCGTCGACGGCTTCCAGCCCTTCGAGATCGGTGTAGAAGAATTCGTCGTCGTCGAGTTCGTCATCCGGCAGGTTGTCGCGCTCGATATAGAGCTCCAGCCCGTTCAGCGCCTCGGCGGCATTGCGGTCGTTGACGCCGCGAAAGCGCACCACGACCACGTTCTTGGCTTCGCGGATTTCGAGAACTTCAAAGCTGCGGCCGTCCGTGCTGTGCAGGTGACCATAGTCGCCGAGTGCGGCCGGGTCCGAAGTGTAGGCGCGCGCGCGCACCTCGCCTCTCAGGCCCTGTGCTGCGCCGATGGTGGCCATCAATACCGGGTTTTGCAGTTTCGTCATGGTCTCTTCGCCGATTGCCGGGATCACTGCATAATTCCTTAAATCGGAATCGATTTAAGGAATTATGCAGCAGATCTAAAGTGCTACAGCGACCTTTGCGCGTCACATGTGACGCGCGGCGCTGTAGTTGCGTTCTCTCATAGGCTGAACGTCTGCCGATGGGAAATGAAAAACGGGCGGCATGTCGCCATGCCACCCGTTTTCAATGAATGCGAGGTCCGATTACTCGGCAGCAGCAGCTGCGTCAGCGGCCTTCTGTGCCTTTTCAGCAGCGCGTTCCTGAGCGCGCTTGCCCGGCTTTGCCTTTTCCGGGTTGTTCTTGGCTTCGCGCGTTGTGATGCCGGCTTCGGCGAGGAAGCGCAGAACGCGGTCGGTCGGCTGCGCGCCGTGGTCGAGCCAATGCTTGATGCGCTCGGCCTTGAGTTCAACGCGCTTGGCGTCGTCCTTGGCGAGCATCGGGTTCCAGGAGCCGAGGGTCTCCAGGAAGCGGCCGTCGCGCGGCGAGCGTGCGTCGGCAACAACAACGTGGTAGTACGGGCGCTTCTTGGAGCCACCGCGGGCGAGACGAATTTTCAGTGCCATGTTAAATCTCCTTAGGCTTTTCTTGACCGCTTCGTTTGGGCGGTATGTTCGTTTCTATCGTACGTGTCGCAGGCGCTCTCTCGATAAGCCGCTGCACGCATTTCGGGATCACGCCTTCAGATCGGCAGCGATCTGTTCGTGATGCCGGATGACTTCCTTGATGACGAAGTTCAGGAACTTCTCGGCGAAATCCGGGTCCAGATTTGCGTCCTTTGCCAGACGGCGCAGGCGTTCGATCTGGTATTCTTCGCGCGCCGGATCAGCCGGCGGCAGGTCGTACTTGGCCTTCAGCACACCGACTTCCTTGGTGCAGCGGAAGCGTTCGGCCAGCATGTGCACCAGTGCGGCATCGATATTGTCGATCGACTGGCGATAGTTGCCCAATTGGGCTTTGACGTCTGGATCTATCATGGGGGTCAACGATCCCTTCTCACTTCTTCTTCGGCAAACCGGGAAGCCCCGGGAAACCACCGCCGAGGCCTGGCAGCTTGGCGCCACCGAGACCTGGCAATCCACCGCCGCCGCCCAGGCCCGGCAGTCCACCGGGACGGCCGAGGCCGGCGGTTTCGGCCTGCTTCTGCAGGGCTTCGAGCTGCTTGGGGTCCATGTTCGACAGGTCGGGCATGCCGCCCATCCCACCGCCGAGGCCCATCTTGCCGGCGAGGCCGCCCATCAGCTGCTTCATCATGCCGCCTTTGCCCTTGCCGCCCATCATCTTCATCATGTCCGCCATCTGACGGTGCATCTTCAGAAGCTTGTTGATGTCGGAGGCGTCGGTGCCGGAGCCGGCGGCGATGCGCTTCTTGCGGGAATGTTTGAGAAGATCCGGGTTGGCGCGCTCTGCCTTGGTCATCGAGGAGATGATGGCGATCTGGCGGCCGAAAAGCTTGTCGTTGAGGCCGGCGGCGGCCATCTTGTCCTTCATGCCGGACATACCGGGCATCATGCCCATGATGCCGCCCATGCCGCCCATCTTCTGCATCTGGCCGAGCTGGTCGGCGAGATCGTTGAGGTCGAACTTGCCCTTGGCCATCTTGGCGGCCATGGCAGCCGCCTTTTCGGCGTCGATATTCTCGGCGGCCCTCTCGACCAGCGAAACGATGTCGCCCATGCCGAGGATGCGGTCGGCGATGCGGCGGGGATGGAATTCCTCCAGCTCGCCCATCTTTTCGCCGACACCGATCAGCTTGATCGGCTTGCCTGTGACGGCGCGCATCGAAAGGGCGGCACCGCCGCGGCCGTCGCCGTCCATGCGGGTCAGCACGAGGCCGGTGATCCCGACGCGCTCGTCGAAATTGCGGGCGAGATTGACGGCGTCCTGACCGGTCAAGCTATCGGCGACCAGCAGGATTTCGTGCGGATTGGACTTCTTCTTGATATCCGCCATCTCGACCATGAGCGGCTCATCGATATGCGTGCGGCCGGCGGTGTCGAGAATGACGATGTCGTGGCCGCCGAGCTTGGCGGCCTGCACGGCGCGGGCGGCGATATCGGTCGGGGACTGACCGGCAATGATCGGAAGCGTGTCGACGCCCGTCTGCACGCCGAGCTGGCGCAGCTGCTCCTGAGCGGCCGGGCGGCGCGTATCGAGCGAGGCCATAAGGACCTTCTTGCGGTCGCGGCTCGTCATGCGGCTGGCGATCTTCGCCGTCGTCGTGGTCTTACCAGAACCCTGCAGACCGACCATCATGACGACGACCGGGGCCGGAGCGTTGAGGTCGATGCCCACGCCTTCGCCGCCGAGCATCTCGATCAGCTCGTCATGGACGATCTTGACGACCATCTGGCCGGGCTTGATCGACTTCAGGATCTCGGCGCCGACGGCCTTTTCGCGAACGCGGTCAGTAAAGGAGCGAACGACATCCAGCGCCACGTCGGCTTCGAGGAGCGCGCGGCGAACCTCGCGAAGTGCTGCGGAAACATCGGCTTCCGAAAGCGCGCCGCGGCCTGTCAGTCCATTCAGAATGGAACCAAGACGGTCCTGGAGGTTTTCAAACATCAATTCTTCCTTATCGATCGCTCGGGGATTTGGATTTGCGCATATGCGCAGGTCATTGCCCAAAAACGTCGTGCTTTTCCATGACGAAAACAAGACGCAAAGCCAAAAAGCACCCGAGGGCGCATCGCGCTGTCGGGTGTTGACCTCCGGGATCTCTTTATACCTTTACGGGTCCCGGTCGGTGGCTCGGAGGCTTGTGCTCGTCGCAGATTGCGGGCGATAAACAGGAAAAGCCTGACAAAGTCAACCCAACGCGGCGGAAATGCCTGGGATGTCCAGCTTAGATCGCTATATGAATGTCGTTTTAGCGGCAATGCCGCCCTCCAACTGTTGTATCGATCCTCACCACGACGCGATTCCCCGAGATAGTTCCGAATGAATGATGCAGCCCTGACCGATCTTCTTGCCGCCTGCCGCGCTTACGTCGGCGGCCGCGTCGACCCAAGTTTCAATGCGGCGGCGCAAGCCTTCTATGCGAGCGCCAAGGCGCAGCCGAAGATCGCAGCGCGGGCGGCGCGCGAGCTTAGCCGCCTGCCGCCGCCGGGCGCTGCGATCCTTGCCAACATGCTCGGTACTATCGTCGAAAAGGGCGGGGCGGTGGAGCGCAGCGGTGTAGCCGTGTGGGAGCTTTATATGTCTTGGCTGCCGCAGATCCATCGCGGTTTTGCCGGCCGCAAAGAGCTGAGCCCGCGGCAAAGGCAGTTGCTCGATGCTTTTCAGCTGCTCGGCCAGTCGGCCGTTTCGCATCTTTCCGCCATGCCGCAGGAACGCAAGCTCGCAGCCGGCAACAAGGAGCTGATGGCGCAGCTTGCCGAGCTGCAGGATTATACGCCGGGTGCGGCCTGGGTTCGCCACGTGCTCTTGAGCCGCAGCGACGCTCTTCTCGTGCTGCATCTGCCGAGCAGGCAGGGCTTTCGTCTCCGCTACGACAATGTCGTCAACTGCTTTCATCTGTTTACGCTGATCCAGGCGGCATTCGGCGAGACATTGCCCGGCGGCCATGCGCCCAACAGGTTCATTGTCGACATGGCGCGCTGCGTGACCGTGGCCGAGGAGGGCTATGACGAACCCTGGTGGCGCTATGAGACGGTGCAGCCCGACCGCTCGGGCCTCGCGGAGATTTCCGGCGAGGCGTCCGTCGAGACGATTGCCCGCATCGATGGCCGGCAGGTCATTCTGCTTTCGGCTCCGATCGAAGGTGCAGCGCTCTGGGATACGAGCTTCTTCACGCCGCAGCTTTTCGCCATGCCGGCGAATGTCGTGCTTGAGGAGACGCTGACGGCGCAAGAAGTGGAGGAATGGCTCGCTAAAGTCGGCGTGCAAACGGGATCGCAGGAAACCGATACGCCATGACCGGCTCCGGCAAGAAGAATCCCTATTATCAGGGCCCGGCTTCGGACCATTTCGACGGCCAGCGTTTCTTCAATCCTGGCGGCGTCGCGCCGGGCAATGCATTCGATCTGCTGAGATGGCAGCTCAGTGGCGGCCGGGTCCGCTGGCCCAATCCTGTCATCAGCGCCTTTCCTCCGGCAAGGCCCGACCGGCACGTCTTCGGCGAGCAAATGCGGGTGACTATGGTCGGGCATGCCTCGATGCTGGTGCAGATTGCCGGGCTGAGCATTTTGACAGATCCGGTCTGGTCGGAACGGGTCAGCCCCTTCCGTTCCGTCGGGCCGAAGCGCGTGGTGCCGCCCGGCATCCATTTCGAGGACCTGCCGCATATCGACCTCGTGCTGGTGACGCATAATCACTATGACCATCTCGATCTCGAAACACTTTCGCGCCTGCATCAGGCGCATCGGCCGAAAATCGTGACGCCGCTCGGCAACGACACGATCATCCGCCGCACAGTTCCCGACGCCGAGATCACCGTCGTCGACTGGGGCGATCGCATCGCCTTCAAGGCGGGAGTGACCATCGATGTCGAGCCCTGCCATCATTGGTCGGCGCGGGGGATGGGCGACCGGCGTATGGCGCTCTGGGCGGCATTCGCGCTGACCACCCCATCGGGCAAGATCTATCATGTCGGCGACACCGGCTTTCACGATGGCATCAACTATGAGGCCGCCGCCCGCAAGCATGGCGGCTTCCGCCTCGCGATCCTGCCTTTCGGTGCCTACGAGCCGCGCTGGTTCATGAAAGGCCAGCACCAAAATCCCGAAGAGGCGGTCAAAGGCATGAAGCTCTGCAACGCCGCCTATGTCGCCGGGCATCACTTTGCGACGTTCCAGCTGACGGACGAGGGGATCGATGCGCCCGTTCATGCCCTGGATGCGGCGCTGAAAGCGGAGGGTATCCAGCCGGGCCGGTTTCGCCCGCTCCGGGCAGGCGAAGTCTTCGACGTGCCTGTCGTTTGAACGAGGATGCATGAGAGACGTAAAGAAGCCGCCCTGCAAGACAGGGCGGCTGTCGATCAAATGCGAATTTGAGTGGGTCTTGGTGGCTTACTGATTGATCTCGGGCTCGACGAGCTTTGCCAGATTGCGTAGCGATTCCTGCCAGCCGAGATAGCAGGCTTCCGGCGGAATGACGTCGGGCACGCCCGCCTGGGTGATGTTCACTTCGGTCCCGACCATGACCTTCTTCAACGTCACTGTCACTTCCATTTCGCCCGGCAGGTTCGGGTCGTCGAACTTGTCGGTGTAGCGCACCAGCTCGCCCGGGACAAGCTCGCGGAAATCGCCGCCGAAGGAGTGGCTTTCGTTGGTCGTGAAATTGCGGAAGGACATTTTGAACGTGCCGCCGACGCTCGGCTCGAGGTGATGCACTGTGCAGGCGAAGCCGTTCGGCGGGAGCCACTTGGCGAGCGCGTCCGCCTCGATGAATGCGCGATAGACCTTCTGCGGGCTGGTGGCCAGGACGCGGTGCAGACGTATGGTATTCGGCATGGCTATGTTCCTTCTGAATGGACGGAGTGGACGAGCCTAGGACGAGCGTGCATTCGGCAATCCGACACGGGAATGATTATTTTTTCGAAAAATATTCTGCCCGCGCCATGCATGCATTGGCATGACATATGTCGGAAGCCGGCAGTTGCCATGCCTCGACGATCATCAATCTCCCGAAGAGGCGATCCTAACCTTGGCGTACCTATAATCGAGCGGCGCGCGCCTCCAGTATTCCATGCTTGTTTCCGTTTGCGACGAAATGTTCCCGCAGCCATTTTGCTGCCGGGCCGGCCGGCCGCTGTTTGTGCCAGACAAGTTCAAGCGCGACTGGATGCGCGCCGCTATCGAATTGAAGCGAGGGCGTCGCCAGCTCTGATGCCAGTGGGGAGTTTGCCAGGATATGGGCGGGAATGAGCGCCCAGCCGATGCCTTGTCGCAATATCTGAAGAATAACCCAATGGCTTTCGACCCACCAGACTTCGGCGGCAACTCTCACCTGGTGCCTTCTGGCAACATCGCGCCGCTTGGTGACCATGATCTGGCGATAGCGCTTCAGGTCGTCCCAGCTCACCGGGCTTTCCGCCAGAGGGTGATCTCGACCGCAGACCATGACGAGCGGAACCCAGCCAATCGTGACGAAATCCAGTTCGGGCGGGAGCTGTTCTTCCCGCCACATCACGCCAATATCGGCTTCTCCTTCGAGGACCATTCCGGTGATGGCTTGTGAATGCGGCGATAGCAGTTCCAGCTCGACATGCGGAAATCGGTCTGCAAAGGCGGCAAACAGGTTTCCGATCGCAGGCTCCGGATAGAGCTCGTCGATCGCGACGACGAGCCGGGTCTCGATGTGTTCGTCAAAGCTTCTGGCAACGCCGATCAGATGTTCGCGGCGATCCAGCAGCAGCTTGGCTTCGGGCAGCAGCCTTGTTCCTGCTTCGGTGAGGGTCGGGTTTCGTGTCATCCGGCTGAACAGCTTGATCCCCAGATCGTCTTCCAGCGAAGAGATCAAGAGGCTGACCGCGGACTGCGCTTTGCGAAGGCGGCGTGCGGCGGCCGAGAAGGATCCGTTTTCGGCTGCCGACACGAAGGCTTCCAACTGCTCAAGGGAAACACCCATCTATCGTAATTCCAGATAGTTTCTAACTTTGTTACCTCAATCTATCTGATAGAAGGACGGCCGACAACAAATGTAGGAACTTGAAAAATGCGCAGTTTCGGAGATCGTGTTCGGCACGCCGTCCTGTTTGAACTTATCGGCCTGGCCACATTCACGCCGCTTGCGGCAATCGTCTTCAATCAGCCCATCGCCCATATGGGCGTCATCGGCGTGGTCGGGGCGACCGTGGCGACACTATGGAACTTCATCTACAATCTCGGCTTCGACCGTGCGCTGATGCGCTTGCGCGGCAGGGTCCAGAAAACCATCGGTATCCGGATCGTCCATGCGGTGCTTTTCGAAGCGGGCCTTGTCGTGATCCTGATCCCGTTCATCGCCTGGTATCTCGAGATAACGCTCGTCGCGGCGCTTCTGATGGATATTGCCGTGGTCACCTTCTATCTGGTCTACGCCTTCGTCTTCAACATCGCCTATGACTGGGTGTTTCCGATCAAGGCAACGTCTCAAGACGAGCGCGCCATAGCGGCCGCTGCCCGGTAACTGGGTCCAACAACTAAGATCCCGGTGCTGTCGTGTTCAAGTGCTCGACAGCGCCGTGTACCGTGTCGGGCAATGATCGCGCTCGGGCGGATACGCCGATGACGATCCCTCCGCTATCGCTTACTGTCTCTTGTCGCGTGACGTCGAGAGACGATCATCCCACTGGTAATTCCCCCGCGTTTCCGCCATATACAGCTCGACAATAGGAATGATCCCATGAGCAATACGGTCGAATTCGCGAGGATGAACGGGCTTGGAAACAAGATCCTGGTTGTCGACATGCGCGGCCGCAAGGATGTGGTGACGGCGGCGGCGGCGATTGCGCTCAATGCCGATCCGGCCACCCAGTTCGATCAGATCATGGCGATCCACGATCCGAAGGCAGAGGGCACCGATGCCTGGATCGATATTCTGAACTGCGATGGCACGAAGGCGCAGGCTTGCGGCAACGGCACGCGCTGCGTTGTGCAGGCGCTGGCGGCCGAAACCGGCAAGAAGGTTTTCACCTTCCAGACCGTCGCCGGCATTCTGAATGCGAGAGAGCACGAAGACGGCACGATATCGGTCGATATGGGCAAGCCGGTCTTTGCATGGGACAAGATCCCGCTTGCCGAGGAATTTGCCGATACCAGCCGCATCGAGCTGCAGATCGGGCCGATCGACAATCCGATCCTGCATTCGCCTTCGGTCGCCTCGATGGGCAATCCGCATGCGATCTTCTGGGTAGACAAGGACCCGATGTCCTTCGATCTTGATCGTTTCGGCCCGCTGCTGGAAAACCATCCGATGTTTCCCGAACGCGCCAATATCACGCTGGCGCAGGTGCTTTCTCCGACGTTTGTCCGCACCCGCACCTGGGAGCGCGGCGCCGGCTTGACGCTTGCCTGCGGTTCGGCGGCTTGCGCGACGGCCGTCAGTGCCGCCCGCACCGGCCGTACCGGCCGCAAGGTGACTATCGACGTCGCCTCCGCGCCTGCTCCTGGCAAGCTCACCATCGAATGGCTTGAGAGCAACGACCACGTGGTCATGACTGGACCAGCCGAGTGGGAATGGTCTGGCATGGTCGACCCAGTCACGGGGCTTTGGACGCGCGATGCAGAGCAGGGGGCTCAGGCGCGGTGAGCGGGGTCGAGGTCATTACCTTCGGCTGTCGCCTCAATACCTATGAATCCGAAGTGATGAGGGCCGAGGCAGAGAAAGCCGGGCTCAACAATGCCATCCTGGTCAATACCTGCGCCGTGACGGGCGAGGCCGTGCGCCAGGCGCGGCAGGCAATCCGCCGGGCGCGACGCGACAATCCGCATGCACGCATCATCGTCACAGGCTGCGCCGCGCAGACGGAGAAGCAGACCTTTGCCGAGATGGCCGAAGTGGACGCCGTGCTCGGCAACGAGGAAAAGCTGAAGAGTTCCTCCTACCGGGCGCTGCCGGATTTCGGCGTTTCGGCGGAAGAGAAGCTGCGCGTCAACGACATCATGAGCGTGCGGGCGACGGCGCCGCAGATGATCCGCCATATTGACGGCCATGTGCGCGCCTTCATCCAGGTGCAGAACGGCTGCGACCATCGCTGCACCTTTTGCATCATTCCCTATGGTCGCGGCAATTCCCGCTCGGTGCCGATGGGCGCAGTGGTCGATCAGGCGCGTAACTTGGTCGAAAGCGGCTATTGCGAGATCGTACTGACCGGCGTCGATGCTACGAGCTACGGTGCCGACCTGCCGGGAACGCCGACGCTCGGCTTGCTTGCCAAGACGCTGCTGAACCAGATCCCGGAGATCCGCCGGCTGCGGCTTTCCTCGATCGACAGTATCGAGGCCGACCGGCATCTGATGGATCTCATCGCCGACGAGCCGCGCTTCATGCCGCATCTGCATCTGTCGCTGCAGCATGGCGACGACATGATCCTGAAGCGGATGAAGCGGCGGCACTCGCGCGCCGATGCCATCGGCTTCATCGAGGATGTGCGCCGCTTGCGGCCCGAGACGAGCTTCGGCGCCGACATGATCGCTGGCTTTCCCACGGAGACGGAAGAGATGTTCGCCAATGCCGTCGGGCTGGCCGAGGAGGCTGGTATCGCGCATCTGCACGTCTTTCCCTACAGCCCGCGCCCCGGCACGCCGGCCGCCCGGATGCCGCAGCTCGATCGCGGCCTGATCAAAGACCGTGCTGCCCGCCTGCGCGCGGCTGGACAACGATTGCACCAGGCCCATCTGGACAAGATGGTCGGCACGCGGCAATGGCTGCTTGTGGAGAATAACGGGCTGGCCCATACGGAAAACTTCACGCTTGTCGCTACACCCGGCCTTCGCCCCCGCGACCTTGTGCAGGTCGCAATCACCGGCCACAATGGCAAGCACCTCGACATGCAACTTCTGGCCGCCGACGCGGCTTAATGCTTCAACGGATACTTCATGGCGCTCGGTTTCATCAAAAAAGTCTTCACCTTCGGCCGCGAAAAGCAGGCCGAGGAGCAGGCGCCTGCAGAGGTTTCGCAGCAGGTTGAGGTAATTGCCCCGGAGCAGGAAGCGCCTGTCGCGGATGTTTCTCCGGCTTCCGAACCTGGCGAGCATGCGTCACCCCCCTCTGTCCCTTTGGGACATCTCCCCCACAAGGGGGGAGATCAGTTTGAGGATGCCGCGCCGGCTGAGCAAGAACGGTTGGCTGAAGAGGCAGTAGAGGTGGCTGCGTCGCACGAGTCGGTTGCTCTGGAGCGGACCGACGAGAGTGAAATTGTTGAGCCGGAGCAAGCCAAAGACGCTGAAGCCGATGTCGTTTCGGAAGAGTCAGCCCCTGAACCGATCTCCCCCCTTGTGGGGGAGATGTCCGAGAGGACAGAGGGGGGTGGCGAAGGTGCGGCAGATACGGACGTAGCGTCGAAAGATGCCGATACCGCCCCCATCCTCCCCAAGGGCTTCTCCACCGCCGCCTCCGCTCCGGCGCCGGCTCCGGAAGCGCCCAAGCAGAAACTCTCCTGGTTCCAGCGCCTGCGCGCCGGCCTTGCGCGGACCTCGTCGCAGCTGACCGGGCAGATCGCCGCGCTCTTCACCAAGCGCAAGCTTGATGATCAGACGCTACAGGATCTGGAGGATCTGCTGATCCAGGCCGATCTTGGCGTCGAGACGGCGATGCGGGTCACCGATACGCTGGCCTCGGAGCGCTATGGCAAGGATGTGACGAGCGAAGACGTCGGCCGCATCATGGCGCAGGAAATCGCCAAGGTGCTGAAGCCGGTCGCCAAGCCCTTGCAGCTCGATCTCAGCCACAAGCCGCATGTCATTCTCGTCGTCGGCGTCAACGGCACCGGCAAGACGACGACGATCGGCAAGCTGGCGGCGAAACTGTCGGGCGCCGGTCTGAAGGTCATGGTTGCCGCCGGCGATACCTTCCGCGCCGCCGCCATCGAACAATTGAAGATCTGGGCCGACCGCACCAAGTCGGAATTCATCGGCACCAAGATCGGCGCCGATGCCGCCGGTCTTGCCTTCGATGCCTTCCAGCAGGCCAAGGCCAGCAAGAGTGACGTGCTGATCATCGACACCGCCGGCCGCCTGCAGAACAAGGCGGAGTTGATGGCCGAGCTCGAGAAGATCGTGCGTGTGCTTGGCAAGCTCGATCCGGACGCGCCGCATACCGTGCTACAGACGCTCGATGCGACCACAGGCCAGAACGCCTTGAACCAGGTCGAGATCTTCCGCAACGTCGCCGGCGTCAACGGGCTGATCATGACCAAGCTCGACGGTACGGCGCGCGGCGGCATCCTTGTGGCCATCTCGGCCAAGCATAAGCTGCCGGTCTATTTCATCGGCGTCGGCGAAGGTGTAGACGATCTTGAGCCTTTCGAGGCTGAGGATTTCGCCAACGCCATCGCAGGCACTGGCGCCGGAAGCAGCCAATGAACGACAAGAACAAACTCGACGATAGTGAAAGTGCCGCGATGACGACCAGCGACAATGAACTCACCCCAAGTGCAGCAGACAAGCATCATCCCATGCTAAAGCTGGTGCTGGAACTTGGGCCGCTGCTGGTGTTCTTCTTCGGCAATTTGCGCGGCGAGTGGCTGGTGCAGCATTTTCCGCAGCTGGCGGCGCTCGGCGGCCCGCTTTTCGTCGCCACCGGCCTGTTCATGGCCGCAACGGTGATCTCGCTCATCGTTTCGAAAGTCATGCTCGGCCACCTGCCGCTGATGCCCTTCGTTTCCGGTATCGTTGTGCTGGTCTTCGGTGCTATCGGCATCTATCTGCAGAACGAAACCTTCATTAAGATGAAGCCGACCATCATCAACGCCCTCCTTGGCGTCGTGCTGCTCGGCGGCCTTGCCTTCGGCAAGTCGCTGCTCGGCTATGTCTTCAATGCCGCCTTTCAGCTCGATGCCGAAGGTTGGCGTAAGCTGACGCTACGTTGGGGTATCTTTTTTCTGGTCCTTGCCGTGCTCAATGAGGTCGTCTGGCGCCTGTCGAACTGGTACTACCTGCCTGACGTCAAGGCTGCCGACAATCTCTGGGTGAACTTCAAGGTCTGGGGAACGATGCCGATCACCTTCCTCTTCACCCTGTCGCAGTTGCCGCTGATCATGAAGCACACGATCGAGCAGCCGGCGGAAAACGGCAAATGATCGAAGCAGTCGATAGCCGAAGCCGCTACCAGCAGCAGAGCTTCTGGTTCATCGCTTGCGCCCTCGTTCTGCTCGTGCAGATCGTTACCGAATATATGATGGGCCGCGTGCCGATCTGCACATGCGGCTACGTGAAGCTGTTCGAGCCCGTCGTGAAATCCAGCGGCAATTCGCAGCATATCGCCGATTGGTACACGCCGTCGCACATCATCCACGGCTTCCTGTTCTTCGGGCTGACGCATCTGATCATGCGCCGCAAGCCGCTGTCGATGCGCCTGTTCGTTGCCATGCTGATCGAATCCGGCTGGGAACTCTTGGAAAACTCGCCCATTATCATCAACCGCTACCGCGCCGCGACGATCTCGCTCGACTATGTCGGCGACAGTATTCTCAACTCGGCGATGGACGCCGTGTTCATGGTGGTCGGCTTCCTGTTTGCCTGGCGCGCGCCGGTGGCCGTCACGATTGCCATTGCCATTTTCTTCGAGCTGCTCACCGGCTGGCTGATCCGTGACAATCTCACGCTGAATGTTCTGATGCTGGTCTGGCCGGTCGAGGCGATCAAGACCTGGCAGAGTGGGATTTAACGGGTCTCTGAATTTAGTGGCGCCGGTTCTGGTCGCTGCCAAAAATCGCCATAAAATTGCATCTACACTCGTCAGTATTGCGTCGGCGCGGAATTACTCTGACGCCTATGATCTTGCGAGGGCATATGTCGAGCATTGCAGTTGCGACTCTATTGGCTGTCATCGCATCCAAATCGCCGGCAGGTTTTTCAGATGCCGGTCGGCTACTTGCCGATTGCGGCGGTTCTCGGCAATTTGTCTCCGGTTACGTTATCGGCTGGCTGGATAAGTGGAATCGCGATGACCTTGTTGCTCGTCGCGGGATAGCCGAGTCAATTCCCAACGCCAGAGCGATGACGAATTGGGCATATTTCGGCGACTCCGTCGGCGTCGATATGTGTATTCCGACCCAGGTCGATGCCGCAAAGATCAGCGACATGCTCTGTAGTTTTCTGAATCGCAACCCAACACTTAAGGATGTTCCGGCAGAGGAAGTTATGAGCACGTTCGCCGGATTGAATTTCCCGTGCGATCCAAAATAGCTTCTTCATCACCCAGAAGGAGCGAGGAGAGAGACTCGGTCTAGGATACGGGCTTTCCCTGAGCTTTCGCTATGGCCGGATAGAGCCCTTCCTTCAGGCTGGTGGGCGTGAAGGGGCCGACCTGCTTGTAGAGGATCGTGCCGTCCGGGGAGACGAGATAGGATTCCGGAATGCCGTAGACACCCCAGTCGATGGCGGCAGAGCCGTTCGGGTCGATGCCGATCGCATTGTAGGGGTTGCCGAGCTCGCCGAGGAAGCGCAAGGCGTTTTCGCTCGTGTCCTTATAATTGATGGCCACGATGTTGAGCTGGCCGCTCTTTGCGAGTTCCTTCAGCACCGGATGTTCGTCGCGGCAGGGAATGCACCAGGAGGCAAAGACATTGACGAGCGTCAGCTTGCCCTTGATGGCGTCATCAGTCAACGCTGGCAGGTTGGAACCTTCGAGCGGCGCCATTGCAAGCTTGGGCGCCTTCGTGCCGATCAGGGCCGAGGGAATGGCCGATATGTCGGTGCCGTGGACTTCCTGGTCGTACATGACCTTGCCAACGGCAAGGGCGATACAGCCAAAGACGATCAGCGGGATCAGCGCCAGCAGATAGCGTGCGGTGCCGCCCGATTTCGGCTGGTCCTTATTGTCGGCATCGGCAGTCACTTCGTTTCGCCTTCGGGCGCGCGCTGGGAGCGGCGGCGGATGCCAGAGGCTTCCAATGCGGCGAGTTCGCGACGGCGCAGGCGTCCGTCGATCCATACCCAGGCGATGACGGCGAGGATGATAAACGCAGCAAAGCCGTAGGAGCCGAAGACGTAAAAGGGATGGCTCATCTTACTCCTCCCGGGCTGCCATGCGTGCGGCGATGCGGCGCTGTGCGGCAATTCGGCGTCGCCAGATCTCGTTGCGGATCGCCATCAGGTGCAGCGTAAAGAACAGCAGCGTGAAGGCCAGCGCCATAATGAAGAGCGGCCGGAGGAATTCCGCGTCGATGGCAGGGCCATCCATGCGCATGATGCTTTCCGACTGATGCAGCGTGTTCCACCAGTCCACGGAGAACTTGATGATCGGAATATTGATGAAGCCGACCAGCGTCAGGATGGAGGCGACGCGGGCCGCTTTGGACGGATCGTCCATGGCGCGGTTCAGCGCGATCAGGCCGAGATACATAAGGAACAGGATGAAGACCGAGGTCAGGCGCGCATCCCAGACCCAATAGGTGCCCCACATCGGCTTGCCCCAAAGCGAGCCGGTGACCAGTGCGATCAGCGTGAAGGCGGCGCCGAGCGGAGCGGCGGTCTTGCCGGCGACATCGGCCAGCGGATGGCGCCAGACAAGCGTGCCGATCGCCGACATGCTCATGATCGTGTAGCACATCATCGAAAGCCAGGCGGCGGGCACATGAATATACATGATGCGGACGGTATCGCCCTGCTGGTAGTCGCCCTGGGTCGTAAACGATAGATAAAGGCCGATCGCGAAAAGCACAGCCGAGATAACAGCCAGCCAGGGAATGAGACGCGACGAAAACGCCAAGAACCGCGTGGGGTTGGCGAGGTCGGAAAATCGGCTGATCGCAGGGCTGATATCGCTCATGCGGCTTGTTTAACCCGATATGGCTTTTCCGGCAATCGACCGCATTGTCTCAGATCGACGAAACAGTATCTCATCGCGATCAATCAGTCGTGTTTCGCAAGGCGAGGGCGGCGGTAGCCGGGCCGAGGACGGCGAAGAACAAGGTGAGCGCGATCAGGATCAGGAACGGCGGCAGGAAGGGCTGCGGCCCGGCGACGGCGGCATAGGTGGCGCTGACGCCGAAGATCAGCACCGGGATGGTCAGCGGCAGCACCAGAATGGAGACGAGCAGGCCGCCGCGCGGCAGCGCTACGGCCACGGCCGCGCCGACTGCGCCGATGAAAGTGATCGCCGGCGAACCGACGAGCAGGGTGAGCGCCGTCGCGCCGATCGCGGTCTCGTTCATATTCATAAAGAGGCCGAGAAGCGGTGAGGCGATGACGAGGGGCAGGCCGGTCGCCACCCAATGTGCCGCACATTTGATGAAGACCGTCAGCACCAATGGCGTTTCTTGCATGACCAGCAGATCGAGCGAGCCATCGTCACGCTCGGCTTGAAATAGCCGGTCGAGGCCGAGGAGGCTCGCAAGCAGCGCGCCGATCCAGACGATGGCCGGGCCGATGCGCGAGAGAAGCTTGAGGTCGGGACCGACGCCGAAGGGAATGATGGCGACGACGGTGAGGAAGAAGAGGATACCGATCAACGCCCCGCCGCCGGCGCGGACCGAGAGTTTCAGGTCGCGGAGGAAGAGGGCGGTCATAGGTGATGACTTTCAAACTGCGGGGAGAGATTGCCTTTCGCTTGGCTCAGGGCGCGAGAAGCCTTTGCTTCTCGCCACCCCCCTCTGCCCCTTCGGGGCATCTCCCCCACAAGGGGGGAGATCGGTAACTTGTCGCTCACTAGAGACCAAGTAACGGCTTCCGGCATTTGCAGATCATATCGAAGTCGCTTGAGGCAGGGTGCCGCCACCCACGATCTCCCCCCTTGCGGGGGAGATGTCACGATAGTGACAGAGGGGGGTAACTCATCGCCTAGCGATGAGCTTTTTCGGAGGGACATGTCATGAAGGCGTGCAGCGCGAGGGGGGTATCGCAGGCTCGGCAAACTCCGCATTGTCGGCCTCATCCCCAAACCCCTTCGCTCACCCCGGCAAACCCTGTCATCCGCATTTCCTGCACATTCTCCAACCCCAACGGCTGGTGTGTTGCAGCAAGGACAATGCCGCCACTCTTCTGATGCGCCGTGATCAGTTGTGCGAAGAGTTGGTCTGCCGAGCTGTCCAGCGCTGCCGTCGGTTCGTCGAGGATCCAGATCGGGCGGTAGGCGACGAGAAGTTTCGCGAAAGCGATTCGCCGCTGCTGGCCGGCGGAAAGGTAGCCGAAGGGCAGATGGATGATGCCGGCGAGCCCGACGGCGTCAGCGGCTTCATCGACATCCAAGCCGAAGCCGCCCGCCATGTCGCCGAAGAAGGTTTTCCAGAAGGTCAGATTTTCTGTCACGGTCAGCTCGGATTTCATCGCGTTGCGATGGCCGAGATAATGGCTGGCTTCGCCTGGCGGACGGTTCGATTCGTCGTCCTTACCCCTCAATGTGACGCGGCCTTTTTCCTGTCTGAGAAGGCCTGCTATGACGCGCAGAAGTGTTGACTTTCCCGACCCGTTGCGACCGGTCAAAACGAGGGCGTCACCATCCCGCAAGTCAAAGGAAACATTCGAGAAAATCAGGTCTTCGCCCCGCCTTGCCGCCAGATTTTCAGCGCATAGATGCATTCGCTTAGGCTTTCCCCGTTTTCGTTGCCGCAGTGCGCAAAAAATTGTCCAATTTTGCGCTTTCTCACTCTGGCAAGTCTTTACGAAATTATCTATAAGACCTGCAACCACGCCAGCGGTCGGCGTGAATTTCATCCTTGCGCCGAACTTAAGGTTTTCTGCCTTACGTGCGGACAGCGGAAATGGCCGCACCCGCATCCTGATGTGCATAAAGTGCATAGGCGTTCGCACGACTGTGTTGGCTATCAGAAACGGGGTATCTCGTGTCTAAATCTCTTGACAGTTTTAATTGTCGTTCCACGCTGACCGTGGGCGGGAAAGATTATGTCTATTTCAGCCTGCCGAAGGCTGAAGCGAATGGTCTGCCCGGCGTTTCCAAGCTGCCTTATTCCATGAAGGTGCTTCTGGAAAACCTGCTGCGTTTTGAAGACGGGCAGTCGGTGACCAAGGAACACATCCTCGCCGTCGCCGAATGGCTGACCAACAAGGGTACCGTCGAGAACGAAATCGCCTATCGCCCGGCGCGCGTGCTGATGCAGGACTTCACCGGCGTTCCGGCCGTGGTTGACCTTGCTGCCATGCGCGACGCGATGGTGTCCCTCGGCGGCGATCCGGAAAAGATCAACCCGCTCGTTCCCGTCGACCTCGTCATCGACCATTCCGTCATCGTCGACGAATTCGGTACGCCGCAGGCTTTTGCCCGCAACGTCGAGCTGGAGTACCAGCGCAACGGCGAGCGTTACCGCTTCCTGAAGTGGGGCCAGCAGGCGTTCAAGAACTTCCGCGTCGTTCCCCCCGGCACCGGCATCTGTCATCAGGTGAATCTCGAATATCTCGGCCAGACCGTCTGGACGAAGGAAGAGGACGGCGAAACGATCGCCTATCCAGACACCTGCGTCGGCACCGATTCGCACACGACCATGATCAACGGTCTCGGCGTTCTCGGCTGGGGCGTGGGAGGTATCGAAGCTGAAGCTGCAATGCTCGGCCAGCCGGTTTCCATGCTGCTGCCGGAAGTCATCGGCTTCAAGCTGACCGGCAAGCTCAAGGAAGGCGTCACCGCGACCGACCTTGTGCTGACCGTCGTGCAGATGCTGCGCAAGAAAGGCGTCGTCTCGAAGTTCGTCGAATTCTTCGGCCCTGGCCTCGACGCGCTGCCGCTCGCTGACCGTGCCACCATCGGCAACATGGGTCCGGAATACGGCGCGACCTGCGGCTTCTTCCCGGTCGACAAGGAAACGCTGAACTATCTCAACATGTCCGGCCGCGCGAAGGATCGTATCGCGCTCGTCGAAGCCTATTCCAGGGCACAGGGCATGTGGCGTGACAATGACGGTTCCGACCTCGTCTTCACCGATACGCTCGAACTCGACCTTGGCGACGTAGTACCGGCCATGGCAGGCCCGAAGCGTCCGGAAGGCCGTATTCCTCTGGAAAACATCGCCTCCGGTTTCGCCACCTCGCTGGAAACCGAATACAAGAAGCCGGGCCAGCTTTCCAACCGCTATGCGGTCGAAGGCACGGACTTCGATCTCGGCCATGGCGACGTTGCAATCGCCGCCATCACGTCCTGCACCAACACCTCGAACCCCTCGGTGCTGATCGCCGCCGGCCTGCTGGCCCGCAACGCTGTTGCCAAGGGACTGAAGAGCAAGCCTTGGGTCAAGACGTCTCTGGCTCCCGGATCGCAGGTCGTCGGCGAATACCTCGCCAAGTCCGGTCTGCAGGCCGATCTCGATAAGCTCGGCTTCAATCTGGTCGGCTTCGGCTGCACCACCTGCATCGGCAATTCCGGCCCGCTGCCGGCGCCGATCTCGAAGACGATCAACGACAAGGGCCTGATCGTATCAGGCGTTCTTTCGGGCAACCGCAACTTCGAAGGCCGTATTTCTCCTGACGTCCAGGCAAACTACCTGGCCTCGCCGCCGCTCGTCGTCGCCTATGCGTTGGCCGGCTCGGTGCAGATGGACCTGACCAAGGAGCCGATCGGCGAAGACCAGAACGGCAAGCCGGTCTATCTGAAGGATATCTGGCCGACCTCGCACGAGATCCAGGAATTCATCCTGAAATACGTCACCCGCGAGCTCTACGAATCCAAGTACGCCGACGTCTTCAAGGGCGATGCCAACTGGCAGGCTGTGCAGGTTCCTCCGGGCCAGACCTATGCCTGGGACGACAACTCGACCTACGTGCAGAACCCGCCTTACTTCGTGGGCATGGGCAAGACCGGCGCCGGTATTTCCGACATCAAGGGCGCCCGCGTTCTCGGCCTCTTCGGCGACAAGATCACCACCGACCACATTTCCCCGGCCGGTTCGATCAAGGCTGCCTCGCCGGCCGGCTCCTACCTCATCGGCCATGGTGTCGGCGTTGCCGACTTCAACCAGTACGGCACGCGCCGCGGCAATCATGAAGTCATGATGCGCGGCACCTTCGCCAACATCCGCATCCGCAATCACATGCTCGGCCCGAACGGCAAGGAAGGTGGCTACACCATCCACTATCCGTCCAAGGAAGAGACGTCGATCTACGATGCGGCCATGCAGTACAAGGCCGAGGGCGTTCCGCTCGTCATCTTCGCAGGCGTCGAATACGGCAACGGCTCGTCGCGTGACTGGGCTGCCAAGGGCACGAACCTGCTCGGCGTGCGCGCCGTGATCGCCCAGTCCTTCGAGCGTATCCACCGCTCGAACCTTGTGGGAATGGGCGTCATCCCCTTCGTTTTCGAGGAAGGCACCACCTGGGCGAGCCTCGGCCTGAAGGGCGACGAACTGGTCTCGATCGAAGGCCTGGAACACATCAAGCCGCGCGAGCGCAAGATCGCCAAGATCACTTATGGCGATGGCACGGTTAAGGATGTTCCGATCATCTGCCGTATCGATACGCTGGATGAGGTCGTCTACGTCAATAATGGTGGCATCCTGCAGACCGTTCTGCGCGATCTCGCTGCCTAACGGACGTCTGAGCTAATTTTGTGCGCCGCCGGGGGAAAGTCTCCCGGCGGCCTCTTCTTTTTCACGGTGATGTGTACTGCGCGCCCGGTACCGGACCTTGGCCTCACCCCATCGTGACTTTGCGTCATCGCACTAAACTATTATCTCTTGTTTCAGATTTTTCCGGCTTGATGTGGATATGATCATCCAAGGCGTGAGCGTTTGGAGTCTGTGGGGCAGGCGGCTCTTAGGATTTGATGCAAAGGTAAGATAGAAATGTGCCTTCGATTTTCGGTTCCACTTCTGGCAGGCATCGCGCTCGCAAGTTCGCTGCATGCGCAGGAGGCTGCGAAGATCAAGGGCGTGGTCGAGCTTTTCACCGCGCAGGGCTGCGCCTCCTGTCCGCCGGCCGATGCGGCTTTCCGCAAGCTGATTCGCCAGGGCGATGTCGTCGCACTTGCCTATCATGTCGACTATTGGAACTATCTCGGCTGGAACGACACTATGGCGACCAAGGAAAATACGGCGCGCCAATATGCCTATGCCCGCACATTCGGCCGCAGCGGGGTCTATACGCCGCAGGCCATCGTCAACGGCCGGGTTCACATGAATGGCTCGGACCTCAACGCGATCAACGTCAAGCTCGATTCCTTCCAGCACGATGGCGAAGGACTGACGGTTCAGGTGAATGCCGCCATGAAGGATGACGAGCTTTCGATCAAGATCGGCGCCGGTCAGGGCAAGGCCAATGTGGTCGTCGTCTATTTCGACAAGGAGCAGATGGTGGCTCCGAAGGGCGGCGAAAACAACGGCCAGCAGATCGCCTACATGCATGCGGTTTCCGATGTCGAAACCGTCGGGATGTGGGATGGCAAGGCGATGAATATCGTGTTGCCTGCCAATGTGTTAAGCAAGGCCGGGCGGCGGGGGCTTGCAGTCCTTCTGCAGTCGTCGTCGACATCAGGCGATCCTGCCGCGATCATCGGCGCGACGGTTCTGACGGTCGGTTCTGACGGCTGAGCGGCTTGTCCAGCTGGCCGGAAAGCTCACTGTTTCAATTAATGCTGAAAAGATTCCTTATTTTGGCGTAAGCCAAAAATATCTCTATTTTGGCTAACGCCAAAAAGAGAGGGTGCCCGGCGAGGACGCATTCGGGGCTGGGGTTTAGTCGATGCGCCCCGGCCGGGCCGTTTGGCGCGGCGGCGCCAAACGGCCCCCTATACTTCCTGTAAATTGGGCGTCGTTTTGACTGAAATGCGGCGCTGCCGAGATGCTTTCAGGCATGGGAAAAAAATTGTGAGCCGTCAGCCGTCTTGCAATTTGGTGTGGCTGAGGCAAACTGTCATTCTCCTGTCATGAGATAACCCCTGGGGGATTGATGACTGATCAGCCGGATTTGCGACACGGCGAAAGCCGTTCCGTCGATACGAATTCTTCCGTTGTCGTCGATCTCAGGGAGTACAAGCAGAGTAAGGACCCGCTACCGGTCACTTTCCATCGCCGCGAACTGGATGCGATTCTCTGGATCTACGGCCGCATGGTGGGCGAGGGCGAGTGGCGCGACTACGCCATCGACCATCTCAAGGACAAGGCGGTTTTCTCCGTCTTCAAGCGCTCCGGCGAGATGCCGCTCTTTCGCATCGAAAAGAACCCGAAACTTTCAGTCAAGCAGGGCGCCTTCTCCGTCATCAATACCAACGGGATGACCTTGAAGCGCGGACATGACCTGCAGCAAGTGCTGAAGGTCTTCGACAAGCAGCTGAAGCTGGTGGAGAAGTAGTTCTCTTCATTGATGGTGGGGGATGAGGATAGAGGGGGGTATCAGAGGCTCAACACGAGCGCAGATCTACCTCTCAAACAACGTCCCCGGATAGACCGACGGATCCGGATCGGTTTCAGCGCCCTCGCCCAGCGCCTTCTGCATCAGCATGGTATCCAGCCATCGGCCATGCTTGTAGCCGGTGCCTTTCAGCAGGCCGGCTTCGGTAAAGCCTGCGGCGCGGTGTACGGCGACGGAGGCCGGATGGGCGCCGCCGATAACGGCGATCATCTGGCGAAAGCCGAGCGTCTCGCAGCTTTCGACCAAGGCATCGAGCAGCAGCCTGCCGACGCCGCGCCCCCGTGCCTCCGGCGCAAGATAGATCGAATCCTCCACCATCCAGCGATAGGCCGGCCGCGTGCGAAATGCCGAGGCATAGGCATAGCCGAGAAACGTTCCGTCCCGGTCCTCGGCGACGATATAGGGATAGGCTTTTTCCTGGATCGCCTGGAAGCGGCCAGCCATCTCCTCCTCGTTCGGAGGCGTGATCTCGTAGCTTGCCGTGCCGTTCAGCACGGAATCGCGGTAGATGGCGGTGATGTGGGGAAGGTCGTTTAGAGTAGCGCTGCGAAGGCTGACGGACATTGTTTTCATTGCCTGATATGCGGTTTGCGAACGTCGCTATCAAATAGCAGGGTTGGCCACCAGGCAAACGAAAAAGGCGGCCGAAGCCGCCTTCCGATATCTCGTTCAAACCGTGCTGTTAACGGCGATCGCCGAGGAATTGCAGCAGGAACATGAACATGTTGATGAAGTCCAGGTAGAGCGACAGGGCGCCCATGATCGCCTTGCGGCCGGCTACAGTCACGTCGTCAGCATCAAAGTACATTTCCTTGATCCGCTGCGTATCGTAGGCGGTGAGGCCTGCGAAGATCAGGACGCCGATCACGGAGATCGCGAACTGCACGGCGGACGAAGCCAGGAAGATGTTGACCAGCGACGCGATGATCAAACCGAAGAGACCCATCATCATGAACGAGCCCATCGCGGAGAGATCACGCTTCGTGACGTAGCCGTAAAGCGACAGCGCGCCGAACGAAGCGGCGGTCACGAAGAAGGTCTGCACGACGCTCTGGCCGGTGTAGATGATGAAGACCGACGACAGCGACAGCCCCACCAGCGCAGCGTAGACCCAGAAGGTCGTCGTCGCGGCAGCCACGCTCATGCGGTTGATCCTGAAGCTCAGGAAGAAGACCATTGCGAGCGGAGCGAAGATGACCACCCACTTCAGCGGGCTCAGATAGATCGCCTGGCCGAAGGCCGTCAGATGTCCGTTAGCGAAAGCGAGCGAGAAGGAGAGATAGGCGGCAACACCCGTGATCGCCAGACCCAGCGCCATCAGGTTATAGACCTTGAGCATGTAGGCTCGAAGGCCCTCGTCTATTATCGCACCGGATTGCGCGCCGCTCTGCGCCCGGTTTTGGTAGTTGCGAAAGTCAGCCATGTTTTCCTCTTTTAAGCTCCGATGTGAATACGGTGTCGGGCCGTTCAGGCCCAGGCGCCGCTGCGGAGCTCCAGCATGCCTGCAGAGAATATGAGGCTTTCGAGCCTTGTACACAAGGGTCCAGCGGGCGGACCCATGTTAAATCGATGTAATATCGGGTCGTTTTCGCGGCGTTCGGTTAATGCGCCTAAGGGCTCACAGCTCGCGCAGAACGGGAGCCGCCTTCTGGCCGAGAATGCGCCAGGTGCCGATGAGGCCTATCCCGACCGTCAGTACCAGGGCGATGATGAGGGTGGAGATGGCGACGTCGGGCAGGAAGGCCGATGGCAGGTGCATGATGCGGCTGACGATGTACCAGGCGGAGGCGGAGCCGGCGATCAGCGCGAAGACGGCGGTTGCCGCCCCCAGGATCAGATATTCGTAGCTGAAGGCGCGAATCAACGTCGCCCGCGTCGCGCCGAGCGTCTTGAGGATGACGGCATCATGCGTGCGGGCTCGATTGCCGGCCGCCAATGCCCCCGCCAGCACCAGCACCGAGGCGATGAGCGCGACCGAGGCTGCCGCGCGGATAGCGGCGGCGAGCTGTCCCACAAGCGTGTTGACGACATCGAGCGCATCCTTGACGCGGACGCTGGTGATGGTCGGGTAGGCATTGCTGACCTTCCGCAGGATCGCGGCCTCCTGCTCCGAGGAGGCGGAAGCATCCGTCAGGGTCGCGAGCCAGGCATGCGGCGCGCCCTTGAAGGTATTGGGCGAGAAAATCATTACGAAATTGATCGACAGCGATTGCCATTGCACCTTGCGGAAGCTGGCGATCTTGGCGGTGACGTTGCGGCCAAGCACATTGACGGTGACCTTGTCGCCGAGCTTCAGACCGAGCGCCTTGCCTTCCTCATCCGAAAAGGACACCAGCGGCTCGCCGCTATAATCCTTGTCCCACCATTGGCCTTCGGTGAGCGCGGCATTCTCGGGCAGGGTTTCGGCATAGGTGATGCCGCGGTCGCCGCGCAGGACCCATTGTCCGGCGGCAGGCACCTTCATCTTGGTGACATCCTCGCCGTTGAAGGCGACGATACGGCCCCGCAGCATCGGCGCTTCGACGAGCTTGCCCTTCGGGTCTTCGGCAAGCACGATCTTGCGGAAGCCTTCCAGCTCCGGTCCCTGAATGTCGACGAAGAAGAAGTTTGGTGCCTGCTCGCTCATGCGCCCCATCAGTTCGCGGCGCATATTGCCGTCGATCAGCGTCAGGGTGACCAGCAGCGCGAGACCGAGGCCAAGCGACAGCACGACGGACGAGGTGAGCGCACCCGGCCGGTGGATATTGCCGATCGCCAGCCTTAGCGCCGGCGAGCGTACCCGCGGGCTGCGGCGGGCCAGCCAGGAGAGCAAAGCGGCAACGGCGCGCAGCACGACGAAAGCTCCGGCGATCGAGACGACGAAGACGATGGCGATGAAGCGATCATAAGCGGTGACGATCGCCAGAGCCGCAAGTGCCATCATCAGCAAGCCGGCGGCAAGCAGATAGGGCCAGCCGGGCAGGCGGCGTGCTTCGAAGCCCTGTTCCCGGAACAATGCCGTCGCCGGCACCTCGCGGGCATGGCCGAGCGGCGGAATGGCAAAGGCAAGCGTCGTCAGCAGGCCGAAGAGCGCAGCCAGTGTCAGCGCGCCGGGATAGAGCCGCGGCGCGGTCGAAATCGGCAGGAATTCGGCCATGAATTGTGAAGCGATGATCGGCGCAATGGCGCCGAGACCAAGGCCGATCACAATGCCTGCCAGCGCGATGACGGCGATCTGAATGAGATAGATCAGCACCACGACGAAGGCTGGCGCGCCCAGGCATTTGAAGGTGGCGATGGTGGTGCGTTTCGAATCGAGGAAGGCCCGCACAGCATTGGCGACGCCGACGCCGCCGACGATGAGTGCCGCAAGGCCGACGAGCGTCAGGAACTGCGAGAAGCGGGTAACGTTGTCGGCGAGTTCGGGGGCGGCACGCGCGCTGGTGCGGATCGACCAACCCGCCTGCGGGAAAGCTGCATTGGCCCGATCACCGATGTTGCGCAGGCCGATTGCGGGATCATCCATGCGGAGCCGATAGGCCTGTTCGACGAGGCTGCCTGTTGCAATCAGGCCCGAGGCGGAGAGTGCATCGCGGCTGGTAAACAGGCGGGGCGCAAAACCGAAGCCTTCGGAGACGGCATCCGGCTCGCTCTGTATGGTGCCGGTGATGCGCAGCTTCGTATTGCCCAGCAGCAACTCGCCGCCGACCTTGAGGTTGAGGCGTTCGAGCAGCAGCGGCGCGACAACGGCGCCAAAGCTGCCATCCTTAGCGGCCAGCAGAGTCGACAGCGGCTGATTGGGCTCGGCTTCGAAGGCGCCGTAGAGCGGGTAGGCGCCATCGACCGCCTTGACCTCGACCAGCGCCTGGTCGGAGCCGTCGGGCAGGCGGGCCATGGAGCGCAGGCTCGTCGAGCGGGAGAGTTTGCCGAGGCCCTGGAGATAGGCCAGCTCCTCGGGAGTGGCCTCGCGATTGCGCAACACGAAACGGGCGTCGCTGGCAAGCAGCGACTGGCCCTGTGTCGAGATGGCGTCGGTGATCGAGCGGGAAACGGAATTGACGGCGGCGATCGCGCCGGTGCCGAGCGCAATACAGGCGAGAAAGATGTAGAAGCCGCCAAGGCCGCCGCGCAGCTCGCGCAGGGCAAGGCGGAAGGCGAGCGTCAGGCGCGTTCGCACCGCGCCTGTCATGCTATTGCCGCCTGATTGACGCGCGTCCGGGCACTGTCGTTCTCGATCTCGCCGGAGCGAACGCGGATCTGCCGCGAGCAACGGGCGGCAAGCGCCGGATCATGGGTCACGAGCAGCATGGTGGTGCCACGCTCGGCCTGCTGGGTAAAGAGCAGGTCGGCGATCTGCCGTCCAGTATCCGTATCCAGATTGCCGGTGGGCTCGTCGGCGATCAGCACCGCCGGGGAGGGCGCCAGCGCGCGGGCGATCGCCACGCGCTGCTGTTCGCCGCCGGAAAGCTGGCCGGGATAATGATTGAGCCTCTCGCCCAGCCCCACTGCTTCCAGCTCCCGTCGGGCGATATCGAAGGCGTCACGCACATTGGCGAGTTCCAGCGGCACTGCGACATTCTCGAGCGCCGTCATATTGGCGATTAGATGGAAGGATTGAAAGACGATACCGATATTGCGGCCGCGGAAATCGGCGATGCGATCCTCGCTCAGGTTATGCAGCGGCGTGTCGCGGATCAGAAGCTCGCCGCTGTCGAGCTTTTCGAGGCCGGCCAAGACCATCAGCAGGGTGGACTTGCCGGAGCCGGACGGGCCGACGATGCCGACGGCCTCACCCTCGATGACGGTGAGGTCGATGCTCTTCAGCACATGGACTGAGGCGGCAGCGTTGCCGAGGGTCAAATCCGCCTTCTTCAGCTCGATGATGGTTTTTGCCAATGCGAACGCCCTATATATCAGAGAACATTAGAGACAATGGCGGGCGCGATGAGCCCGAACAGCGAATTTAGGGAATGGATCATGGGTTTTAAAGTTGCTGCGCTTCAATTCGCTGTCATCACTTTCGGTCTTTTGTTTGGCGCGGCGGGTGCTGCGAATGCGCGGGCGATCCAGCTGGTCGGCCTCGGCGACAGCCTGATGGCGGGCTATCAACTCCCTCCCGGCGACGGCTTTCCTGCCAAGCTGGAAGCGGCGTTGAAGGCCAAGGGGCTGGATGCCGCCGTCGCCGATGCCGGCGTTTCCGGGGATACGACCTCCGGCGGGCTCTCGCGCATAGACTGGTCGGTGCCCGACGGCACCGACGGCGTGATCCTGGAACTGGGCGCCAACGACGCGCTTCGCGGTATTCCGCCGGAGCAGACGGAAAAGAACCTCGAGACGATGATCGAGCGGTTGAAGGGCAGAAAGATCCCGATCTTCTTTGTCGGCATGCTGGCGCCACCGAACATGGGTTCGGACTATGCCGAGAAGTTCAACCCGATCTACAAGCGCCTGGCCGACAAATACCAGCTTGCGCTCTATCCGTTCTTCCTCGATGGCGTCGCCACGCATGCGGATTTGCAACTCTCGGACGGCATGCATCCGAACCCCAAGGGGGTCGATGTGGTGGTCGAGCGCATCTTACCGGCCGTTATAAGTTTTGTAGGGATGATTGACGCAGGTGCGAAATAGGTGCTTGCACCGACTGCAAATGCGTGATTCCCTACTTATACCTGCAAGAGATTCGGGGAGTGCTCGTGATGCCGAGACTTTTTACCGCCCTCGAAATTCCGCGCAACGCGGCGATGAGCCTGTCATTGTTGCGCGGTGGTCTCCCGGGAGCCAGGTGGATCGACGTTGAAAACTATCACATCACTTTGCGCTTCATCGGCGATGTCGATGGCCGCACGGCGGATGAGATCGTCGACCGGCTGGACCGGATAGATCGCCCTGAGTTCCAGCTTCGGCTGGAGGGCATCGGTTCCTTCGGCTCCAAGAAACCGCATTCGGTTTGGGCCGGAGTCTCGCAGACGCCGGAAATGCACGCGCTGCAAGGCGAGATTGAGCGCATCTGCCAGCGCATCGGTCTGCAGCCCGATCCCCGCAAGTTCACGCCGCATGTCACGCTCGCCAGGCTGAAATCCTCGCGGGTCGACGATGTCGTGCACTATCTCTCCGGCCGCGGCAACTTCTATACGTCACCGTTTACGGTGGGGCGTTTCGTGCTTCTGTCCTCGCGCGAATCGGTCGGCGGCGGTCCCTATCTCACCGAAGAGATATTCCCGCTTCACGAAGCCCGCAGCGCCTTCCCGGCCTTGGGCAAAAGCGCGATGCAGCCAGCCAAGAGCATGGTGTAGACAGCCTCGAAATCCTCGCGGTCGCCATAATAGGGGTCGGGAATGTCCCTGTTGCTGCCGAGCGCAAGGGCATTGAAGAGGTGCAGCCTGCCGAGAGCATCGGCAGGCGCGGCCTTGCGCAAGTTCTTCAAATTGTCTTGATCCATCGCCAGGATCAGATCGAACCGGCCGAAATCGGCTGGTTCGATGCGGCGGGCTCGCTGGCCTGAAATGTCGATTTCATGTCCGGCCGCGGCGGCGATCGAGCGGCGATCCGGCTGCTCGCCCTGATGCCAGCCGCCGGTGCCGGCCGAATCGATTTCAAACTCTGAAGTGCGACCGGCCTGCGCAACCAGGTGCCTGAAGATGCCTTCGGCAAGGGGCGACCGGCAGATATTGCCGGCGCAGACGAAAAGAACCCTGTGACGATCCATGCTATCGTTCAACCGCTAGAGAGGAGTGACGTGTCATGAAATACGAGAAGCTGGACCGCGCGGCAATCGATCAAAACCTGTCGGAACTCGGCGGTTGGGCACTCGCGTCCGACGGACTTTCGATTTCGAAGACTTTCAAGTTCCGCAATTTCGTCGAGGCCTTCGGCTTCATGACGGAAGCAGCACTTGCCGCCGAAAAATTCAACCATCACCCGGAGTGGTTCAATGTCTATTCCCGCGTCGAGGTGAAGCTGACGACGCACGACGCCGGCGGCCTGACCGATTACGACGTCAAGCTGGCAAAAGCGATGGAAAAGGCGGCCGCGCGCCGGCTCGATTGAATCGCGTCAGGCGATCACCATATGTTTACACGGTCCGGGCGACGGGCGCGAATAGAGGTGAACGGAATGGATGACATCAAGTACGGGGAAATCCTGATGCCTGGTGATGAAGAGACCCAAAAAGAGCAGGAGAAATCGGTGCGCCGGAAATTCTGGCCGACTTTACGGAAAGCGGCTCGTCATATTCCGTTTTCGCGCGATGTCGTAGCCGCTTTCTATTGTGCGCTCGATCCGCAAACGCCGACCCGCGTTCGCGGCATCCTGCTGGCGGCGCTCGGCTATTTCGTCATGCCTGTCGACATCATCCCCGATTTCTTTGCCGTCATCGGCTATACGGACGACATCGCCGTGCTGACGCTCGCCTTCAGCATGATCAGGGGCCATATCCGCCAGGAACATTACGATGCTGCCGATCGGGCTTTGGAGAGCGAACCCGAGGCCATGAAGACGGCCTGATGCCCGCTTTATGGGGCTGGTCCGAATCCTCTCGGGTTTCCAGAGCTTTATGAGGCTCCCCTGATTTTAGCGAGGTCAAATTCTTGCCTGAATCTTTCTGTCTTAAATCGAATCCGTAGGGTGGTATTTCACCATCCGGGTTTTCCAACTCCTTCTGACGCGTTTCAAGCTCCGTTCGATACCTTGATTGAAATGGAACGGAGCCAAGAGTGGTCAGCGCTCCGTTGACGGTTTGGTAACCTGAATAAAGTCAAAATAGGGCAGCTCACGAGCATAGGCGTGCGTTAATCGAATCGCCATGAGCTCTGGACCGCAAGAAATCGGCAGGAAACCATGTTTGTAAAAAGCTTCGCAATCGCCCTCTCGCTCGTTCTGGCCGGAACCGGCATCGCGTCCGCGCAGACCAAAAAGCAGAAGCAGCCGCAGGCACCTGTAGCGGCGGCGCCGGCCTCTCCTTCGCGCATCCAGCAGTTTGACGCCTGGGGCGCCTACTCCTACCAGTCCGCCGGTGGCAAGGTCTGCTACGTTCTCTCGGTGCCGACGGCCAAGGCGCCGCCATCGGGTATCGACCATGGCGAGAACTTCTTCATCGTGTCCCAGCGTCCGGGCCAGAACATTTCCTATGAACCGCAGGCGATGATGGGCTATCCGCTCAAGGAGAGCTCCAAGGTCAACGTCGTCATCGACAACAAGACCTTCGTGATGTTCACCAAGGACAAGGCCGCCTGGGTCGAGAATGCCGCGCAGGAGCCTGCGCTGGTTGCCGCCCTGAAGTCCGGTCACTCGCTGAAGGTTACGGCGACTTCGAAGAAGGGTACGGCGACGTCCTATACCTATTCGCTGAAGGGCGTCAGCGCTGCGCTGAAGCAGATCGAGAACTGCAAGTAAGATCGAGGGGCCGAGGGATCACGCTAATGTGATCCTCCCGTTGCCGCGACCGCAATGAACAAGGCCGGTCAAGACGACCGGCCTTTTGCTTTTGAAGGCCCAGCCTTTGCTTTTGAGGGAAAGGGATGACGCGGGCGGAAATTAATGCTAAAGGCCGCGCCAACAGCAGGTGTCCGGCAGACCGTGTGTCCCGCCACCGCGCGAATCTTCAGATTTCCGTGCCTTGCCCGCATCCGCAGCTTTCGTCAGCTTTTGCGGCATTGCCGATGTGAACCGTTGGAATGATCCTATGTCTGCCACCGATGTCATGACCCCCTCCAAGCTCAAGCCGATGCCCGTATCGCAGCCGGTCGAGCTTTCGCCGAAACCGTCGCTGATCGGCCTGACGCGCGAGGAAATGGGTGCCGCTCTCAAGGAAAAGGGCGTCGCCGACAAGCAGATCAAGATGCGCGTCAGCCAGCTCTGGAACTGGATCTATGTGCGCGGCGTCTCCGATTTCGATGCCATGGTGAATGTCTCAAAAGACATGCGAGAGATGCTGAAGACGCATTTCACTATCGCTCGTCCTGAGATCGTCGAGGAGCAGGTCTCCAATGACGGCACCCGCAAGTGGCTGCTCCGCTTCCCGCCGCGCGGCGCCGGCCGCCCGGTCGAGATCGAGGCCGTCTATATTCCGGAAGAGGGCCGCGGCACGCTTTGCATTTCCAGCCAGGTCGGCTGCTCGCTGACCTGTTCCTTCTGTCATACCGGCACGCAGCGGCTGGTGCGCAACCTGACGGCGGAAGAGATCCTGTCGCAGCTGCTGCTGGCGCGCGACCGGCTTGGCGATTTTCCGGATCGTGAAGCGCCGCAGGGCACGATCATGCCGGCGGAAGGCCGCAAGGTCAGCAACATCGTCATGATGGGCATGGGCGAGCCGCTTTATAATTTCGACAGCGTCAAGACGGCGCTGTTGATTGCCTCCGACGGCGACGGCCTGTCCCTCTCGAAGCGGCGCATCACGCTTTCGACCTCTGGCGTCGTACCGGAAATCTACCGCACCGGCGACGAGATCGGCGTCATGCTGGCGATCTCGCTGCATGCCGTGCGCGACGATCTGCGTGACATGCTGGTGCCGATCAACAAGAAATATCCGCTGAAGGAGCTGATGGACGCCTGCCGCGCCTATCCGGGCCTGTCGAATGCGCGTCGCATCACCTTCGAATATGTGATGCTGAAGGGCGTCAACGACAGCCTCGAGGACGCGAAGGGGCTGATCCAGCTCTTGAAGGGCGTTCCGGCCAAGATCAACCTGATCCCCTTCAACCCCTGGCCCGGCACGAACTATCAGTGTTCGGACTGGGAGCAGATCGAGAAGTTCGCCGATTTCATCAATTCGGCCGGTTATGCCTCGCCGATCCGTACGCCGCGCGGGCGTGACATTCTCGCCGCCTGCGGCCAGTTGAAGTCGGAGTCGGAACGCATGCGCAAGACGGAGAGATTGGCTTTCGAAGCAATGATGATCGCCAATCACGGCGAGGATTGAGCTCTATGCTCGTCGGACTGCGCAAGCCGATACGCCTCTTATGGGGCTATGTCGCTGCTTGCGCTATGATGGGCTTCGTGCTTGCCTGCGTTGCCGCATGGACGATGCCGGATACGGCGGCGCCCGAGCTTTTCGCACTGACGATCGCGCTGACCAAGCTCGCCATGATCGTCAGCATCCTGCCATCCATCGTGATCATCCTGATCCTGGAATGGCTCGGTATGCGCCGCTGGTACGGTTACGCGATCTACGGCGCCGTCCTGTCGGCCGTCGCCTCCATTTTGATTTCAGGCAGCGTGGAGCGGCCGCAGACCCTCAATCTAATCACTATCGTAGTCTGCTTCGCCTTCCTGGGTGCCGTCAGTGCCACCGTCTACTGGTGGATCGCCGGTCGGTTTGCCGGGCGTCGCGCTGTTCTCAGCGAGCCTGAGTGAAGAAGATCTTCACCGCGAAGATCGAGAAAACGCTGGCAAAGGTGTAATCCAGGCCGCGCATCACGCCGCGGTTTCTCTGCAGCCAGGACGACAGGCCATCGGCGGCAAGAACGACAAGCATGTTCACCGGCATGCCGATCACGATAAAGAAGAAGCCGAGGAAGAGCAGCTTATGCGTGACGGCCGGATCGCCCGCCGTGACGAACTGCGGCAGGAAGGTCATGAAGAAGATGATGACCTTCGGGTTCAGCAGATTGACCCAGAAGCCGTTGGAGATGTTGGCGAGTGGCGTTCCGCCGACCGCATCGACCTTCTTGACCGACAGGCTGGAGCCGAAGCGGATCGCCTGGATCGCCAGCCACAGCAGATAGGCAGCGCCACCGGTCTTCAGGACGGTAAAGGCAATGGGCGAGGCCGTAATCAGCGCGGAAATGCCAAAGGCCACAAGGCAGGTGTGAACGACAACGCCGAGCGTGGTGCCGAGCACGACGAAAAGCGCCGCCTTTTTGCCCTGCGCCAGCGCGCGGCTGATCGACAGCGTCATGTCGGGGCCAGGCGTCATCGCCAGCAGCAGGCTTGCTGCGGAAAAGGCAAGAAGGGTCGGCAGGCTAGGTATGAAGTCCACGGGGCTGCTCCGAAAACCGGATAGGGGATGCGTGTTTCTATCCGGCTTTGGAGGGATTGCAAATCAATCCTTCTTTTCGAGGAATGCCTTGAATTGATCAGCATAGTCGGGGTGCCAGCGCGACAGCGGCGGGCGGTTCTCGACGATATCGCCGGCTGCCCACAACATGCGGCGTTCATCGACAGGTCGGGCGACGTCGTTGTCCGGGCAGAGAATGTAGAAATCGCCGCGCTTAAGGCTTTCCACCATGAAATCGACCGTCTGCTCCGGCGTCCAGGCGCCGGCGGGTTTTTCCTTGCGTTCGCCCTTAGTCAGGCCGGTGAAGACGAAGCCGGGGATCAGCAGGTGCGCGGATATCTTTGCGCCTTCCGTATTGCGCAGCTCGTGCTGCAGCGCTTCGGTGAACACCTTCACGCCGGCCTTCGAGACATTGTAGGCGGGATTGCCGGGAGGCGTGGTGATGCCCTGCTTCGAGCCGGTGTTGATGATCAGGCCCGGTTCGCCATGCGCGAGCATGCCCGGTCCAAAGACGCGGGTGCCGTTGATGACGCCGAGCAGATTGACACCGAGGATGGCGTCCCAGCCGGCCTGGGCGCTGAAGATCGAGGTTTCCGGGCCGATGCCCGCATTGTTCATCAGCACATGCACGCGGCCGAAACGCTGCAGGACCGTGCGCTCCAACGCTTCCAGCGCTTCCCTGCTCGCAACGTCGGTCTCGATGGCCAGGACGTGCTCTTCCCCCGTGATCGCCTTGAGTTCGGCGGCCGCTTGTGCCAGCCGATCGCCGCCGAGGTCGGCAATGGCGACGCTCATGCCGAGCGAGGCGAAATATTTCGCTGCGGCAAAGCCGATGCCGGATGCGCCGCCGGTGACGACGGCAACATTGGATTTCTTGAAAATGTCTTGAATATCGGTCAAAGGCGTGCCCTCCAGGCAATGCTTGCTCGCCGCCGAATATGGAGCTTTCCGAAGGCGTGTCAAACCCGCCGGAGGCGGCGATGCAGCGCTTCCCCTTGCGCCTCACGATAATCTCGCTAAAAGTTCCGCGATACAGGTTTGCGGGCCTCTCCCCTGGCTCGCCTTGAAACGGAACTCACCATGGCATCACATAAAGACGTGAAGAAAGTCGTTCTCGCCTATTCCGGCGGCCTCGACACCTCGATTATCCTGAAGTGGCTCCAGACGGAGCTGGGCGCCGAAGTCGTGACCTTCACCGCCGATCTCGGTCAGGGCGAAGAGCTGGAGCCGGCGCGCAAGAAGGCCGAACTGCTCGGCATCAAGGAAATCTACATCGAGGACGTGCGCGAAGAATTCGTGCGCGATTTCGTCTTCCCGATGTTCCGCGCCAATGCCGTCTATGAAGGCGTCTACCTGCTCGGCACGTCGATCGCCCGTCCGCTGATCTCCAAGCACCTCATCGAGATTGCCAAGAAGACCGGCGCCGATGCCATCGCGCATGGCGCCACCGGCAAGGGCAACGACCAGGTCCGCTTCGAGCTTTCGGCCTACGCGCTGAACCCGGACATCAAGATCATCGCTCCCTGGCGCGACTGGTCGTTCAAGAGCCGTACCGACCTGCTCGAATTCGCCGAGAAGCACCAGATTCCAGTTGCCAAGGACAAGAAGGGCGAAGCGCCGTTCTCCGTCGACGCCAATCTGCTGCACTCCTCCTCTGAAGGCAAGGTTCTGGAAGATCCCGCCCAGGAAGCCCCGGAATATGTGCACATGCGCACCATTTCCCCGGAAGCTGCGCCCGACAAGGCAACGATCATCAAGGTCGGCTTCGAAAAGGGTGATGCCGTTTCGATCAACGGTCAGCGCCTGAGCCCGGCAACGCTGCTTGCGAAGCTGAACGAATACGGACGCGACAACGGTATCGGCCGCCTCGACCTTGTCGAGAACCGTTTCGTCGGCATGAAGTCGCGTGGCGTCTACGAGACCCCCGGCGGCACGATCCTGCTCGCAGCGCACCGCGCCATCGAATCCATCACGCTCGACCGCGGTGCCGCGCACCTCAAGGACGAGCTGATGCCGCGCTATGCCGAGCTGATCTATTACGGCTTCTGGTTCTCGCCGGAGCGCGAAATGCTGCAGGCGCTGATCGACAAGAGCCAGGAGCATGTCGAAGGCGAAGTGACGCTGAAGCTCTACAAGGGCAATGTCATGACCATCGGCCGCGAGAGCCCGAAGTCGCTCTATTCCGACAAGCTGGTCACCTTCGAGGACGACCAGGGCGCCTACGACCAGAAGGACGCAGCCGGCTTCATCAAGCTCAACGCACTGCGCCTGCGCACGCTCGCCAAGCGCAACCTGTCGAAGTAACTGATATCCAGATGCAGAAAAGCCCGCTTCCGGTCGTCGGAAGCGGGCTTTTCTTTTGTAGAAGGCGCTGCTGCTGGAATTAGTCCACCGGCCTCAATTCGCGTTCGACCTCTGCAGGCGCTTCGGCCTTCTGAAGATTGCTGCGAAAGGCGCAGAGCGCGTCGTGCAACTGAATTTGCAGATCCTTGCCGAAGCCCTGCGTCGCATTTCGCTCGACTTCGCAGACTTCTCTGTCGATCTGCGTCAGCTTGGCTTCCGCCGATTCCGAAAGCACGATCCGCTTGGCACGGCGGTCGAGCGGATCCGGTTGACGTTCGATCAGACCTCGTGCTTGCAACTTGTCCAAAAAGGCGCTGACTGTCATCGGCTCCAACCCCATCCTGGAGGCGATGTCAAGCTGGCGACTTCCGTTGATGGCGGCAACCTGCATCAGAGTTCTCGCTTCGCCCGCCGTCAGGCCGAGCCCTGCGACAAGAATGCGTCGCTCAAAGGCCGTTCTGATCAAGCGGGCGCAGTCGCTCACAAGAAAAGCGAGCGAATCCGTATTAATCCTGCTGTTCATAAGCGTTTCCCTACCTACGCTTTTCAGTTTTAGGCCCCACCCACGTTCTTATTGGTTTAGACCTATGAACACAACGCCTTCTTGGGCCATAAATGAGCGGCGGCTTGACCGGATTCAGGATATTGCTACTCTCGCGCGATCAGCAGTAGGGACCCCCAATCATGACGCAATCGCTTGTTGTCGGCGCTTTTCTGGCGGCGCTGTTCTATGTGCTGATTCCCGGCCCTGCCTTCCTGGCGCTGCTCGGCATCGGCGCCGGGCAGGGGCGCAAGGCGGGTGCGTTTTTCGTCAGCGGCCACCTTCTGGGCGATCTCGTCTGGTCGACGCTTGCCCTGGTCGCCATCGTCGGCGCCAAAACCATCGGAACCTTCGTTTTCGATCTCCTTGGATTGCTGTGTGGCTTCTATCTTGCCTGGATCGGCTGGAGCGCAGTAACAGCCAAGCCGAAGGGCGATGGCAAGTCGCTCGTCACCGTCGACCGCCCTTTCCGCCGCGGCCTGATCTTCGGCGTGACCAATCCCAAGGGATACCCTGTCGCGTTGGCAACGTTTACCGCCTTGGTGGCGGGCTCCGCCAGTGCGCTCACTTTCAGCGCCTTGCCGCTGCTGCTCATCGTTTCTTTCATTGGTTTCATAACTGCCGATCTCATCCTGATCAGCATCATCGGAGCGAGTGCCGTGCGGCGCTTCTACCGCGCCCATGAGCGGCTGATCGTGCGTTGCTCGGGCGTGCTCTTCATGGGTTTTGCGGTGCAGGCTCTTTGGCACGCCACTCCGGGCCTGCTCGGCTGGCGCAGGGCTTGATCGCTCCTCTTTGAATTTGTTCGGCTTGCGCCATACCAATTCGGCGGGGGTCGTCTTATATCGTGCTTCGATCAGATGTCTGTCGAAAGGATGCCCTGAATGTCTTCACTTGCCGCCGTCAATCCCGCTCTTATCGAATGGACCGGACATCAGGGGCTGCCGCGTTTCGATGCGGTGAAGGATACGGATTTTGCCGCGGCCTTCGATGCGGCGCTCGCGGCGCATGAAGCAGAGATCGATGCCATCGCCGGTGACAGCGCGGCGCCGACCTTCGCCAATACCGTGATCGCGCTCGAACTCGCGGGCGACGAGCTGTCGCGCATTTCGGCGCTCTTCTGGAACAAGGCCGGCGCTCATACCAACGAGACCATCCAGGCGCTGGAGCGCGAGATCGCGCCGAAGATGGCGCGGCACTATTCGAAGATCGGCACGAATGCGGCGCTCTTTGCGCGCATCGACACCCTTTGGGACGGCCGTGACAAACTTGCCTTGACGCTGGAAGAGACCCGCGTGCTGGAGCGGCACTGGAAGGGCTTCGTCAAGGCAGGCGCCAAGCTGCCGAAAGCTGAGCAGGAGCGGCTTTCCGCGATCAACGAGACGCTCGCCGGCCTCGGTGCGCAATTTGGTCAGAACGTGCTTGCCGATGAAAAGAGCTGGGCACTTCTGCTGTCGGAGGAAGCGGATCTCGCCGGTCTCCCAGACTATTTGCGCGATGCGATGGCGGCAGCTGCGCGTGAACGCGGCGAAGAGGGCAAATATGCCGTTACGCTGTCGCGCTCGATCATCGAGCCGTTCCTGACATCATCAGAGCGCCGTGATCTGCGCGAGCAGGCCTTCAACGCCTGGGTTGCGCGCGGTGCCAATGGCGGCAAGACCGACAATCGCGAGATTATCCGCGAGACGCTGGCGCTGCGGGCGGAGAAGGCCAAGCTGCTCGGCTATGCCAACTTCGCGGAGCTGAAGCTCGACAACACCATGGCGAAGACGCCGACGGCGGTGAACGATCTGCTGGTGGCCGTATGGTCCAAGGCGGCGGCTCGTGCCGGTGAGGAAGAAAGGGATATTGCCGCCCTGATCGCCGAAGAGGGTCGCAATCACGAGGTCATGCCCTGGGACTGGCGGCACTATGCCGAGAAGATCCGCACACGGAAATTCGATTTCTCCGAAACTGAGCTGAAGCCCTATCTGCAGCTCGAGAAGATCATCGTCGCCTGCTTCGACGTCGCCGGCCGGCTGTTCGGCATCAAGGCCGTCGAGCAGAAGGGCATTCCCGCCTATCATCCCGACGTGCGCGTCTTCGAGATCCGCGATCGCTCAGGCAAGCTCGTCGCTTTGTTCCTCGGCGATTACTTTGCCCGCGGCTCCAAGCGCTCCGGCGCCTGGATGAGTTCGTTCCAGTCGCAGCATAAGCTGCCGCTGAAGAACGGTCATGTCGGCGAGCTGCCGATCATCTACAATGTCTGCAATTTCGCCAAGCCGGCCGAAGGCAAGCCAGCGCTGCTGTCGCTCGATGATGCGCGTACGCTATTCCATGAATTCGGCCATGCGCTGCACGGCATGCTTTCCAACGTTACCTATCCTTCGGTTTCCGGAACCGGCGTTTCCCGCGACTTCGTCGAACTGCCGTCGCAGCTCTATGAACATTGGCTGACGGTGCCCGCCATCCTCAAGGAATATGCCGTCCACTATGAGACCGGCGCGCCGATCCCGCAGGCGCTGCTCGACAAGGTTCTGGCGGCCCGCACCTTCAATGCCGGCTTCAATACCGTCGAGTTCACCTCTTCGGCTCTGGTCGACATGGCCTTCCATACCCGCGGCGCGGTCGAGGATCCGATGGCGGTGCAAGGGCAGGTGCTTTCGGAGATCGGTATGCCGAAGTCGATCGTCATGCGCCATGCGACGCCGCACTTCCAGCATGTGTTTTCCGGCGACGGCTATTCGGCGGGCTATTATTCCTACATGTGGTCGGAAGTGCTTGACGCTGATGCCTTCGCCGCCTTCGAGGATACCGGCGATGCCTTCAATCCGGATATGGCCGAAAAGCTGAAGGCCAATATCTATTCCGTCGGCGGCTCGATCGACCCGGAAGAAACCTACAAGGCCTTCCGCGGCAAGCTGCCGAGCCCGGATGCGATGCTGAAGAAGAAGGGGCTGGCGGCCTGATCTTCGCCCCTGGAGTTTGGGGTTTCGGCATTGCCTTGCGTCATGTAAAGAGGCTTGCGAACGAGCTTTCGCGCCTCCCCCCTTTCGCATTCGCGAAAAAAAGGGTATGAGCGCGCCAAATGCAATTGGCGTGTTTACTACACACTGCGCCCCAGCCTCAGAGATAAAGACATATGGCACTTCGCAACATCGCGATCATCGCGCACGTTGACCATGGGAAAACCACCCTCGTCGACGAGCTCCTGAAGCAGTCCGGCTCCTTCCGCGAGAACCAGCGCGTTGCCGAACGCGTCATGGATTCGAACGACCTCGAAAAGGAACGCGGCATCACCATTCTCGCCAAGGCGACCTCGGTCGTCTGGAAGGATACCCGCATCAACATCGTCGACACACCCGGCCACGCCGACTTCGGCGGTGAAGTCGAGCGTATTCTCTCGATGGTGGATGGCGCGATCGTTCTCGTCGACGCCGCTGAAGGCCCGATGCCGCAGACAAAGTTCGTCGTCGGCAAGGCTCTGAAGGTTGGCCTGCGCCCGATCGTTGCGATCAACAAGATCGACCGTCCGGATGCCCGCGCCGACGAAGTCATCAACGAAGTCTTCGACCTCTTCGCCAATCTCGACGCCACCGACGAGCAGCTGGACTTCCCGATCCTCTACGGTTCCGGCCGTAACGGCTGGATGAACTATTCGCCCGAGGGTCCGAAGGAAGAAGGCCTCGGCCCGCTTCTCGATCTTGTCGTCAAGCACGTTCCGCAGCCGACCGTCGGCGAAGGTCCGTTCCGCATGATCGGCACCATCCTCGAAGCCAACCCCTTCCTCGGCCGCATCATCACCGGCCGCATCCATTCCGGCTCGATCAAGCCGAACCAGGCCGTCAAGGTTCTGGGTGCCGACGGCAACCTCATCGAAACCGGCCGTATCTCGAAGATCCTCGCCTTCCGTGGTATCGAGCGTCAGCCGATCGAAGAAGCGCAGGCAGGCGACATCGTCGCCATCGCCGGCCTTTCCAAGGGCACCGTCGCCGACACCTTCTGCGATCCGCAGGTCACCGAGCCACTGATCGCGCAGCCGATCGACCCGCCGACCGTCACCATGTCGTTCATCGTCAACGACAGCCCCTATGCCGGCACCGAGGGTGACAAGGTTACCTCGCGCGTCATCCGCGACCGTTTGTTCAAGGAAGCCGAAGGCAACGTCGCGCTGAAGATCGAAGAAGCCGAAGGCAAGGATTCGTTCTACGTCTCCGGCCGCGGCGAATTGCAGCTCGCAGTTCTGATCGAAACCATGCGCCGCGAAGGCTTCGAGCTTGCCGTGTCGCGTCCGCGCGTCGTCATGCACAAGGACGAGAGCGGCCAGCTTCTTGAGCCGATCGAAGAAGTCGTCATCGACGTCGATGAAGAGCATTCGGGTATCGTCGTGCAGAAGATGTCGGAGCGTAAGGCCGAAATGGCCGAGCTGCGTCCGTCCGGCGGCAATCGCGTCCGTCTCGTGTTCTGGGCGCCGACCCGTGGTCTCATCGGCTACCAGTCGGAACTTCTGACCGACACGCGCGGCACCGCCGTCATGAACCGCCTGTTCCACGACTACCAGCCCTACAAGGGTGATATCGTCGGCCGCGTCAACGGCGTTCTGCTCGCCAACGAGTCCGGCGAAGCCGTGGCCTATGCCCTGTTCAACCTGGAAGACCGCGGCCCGATGATCATCGACGCCGGCGAGAAGGTCTATGCCGGCATGATCATCGGCATCCACACCCGCGACAACGACCTCGAAGTCAACGTGCTGAAGGGCAAGAAGCTCACCAACATCCGCGCCGCCGGCAAGGATGAAGCCGTGAAGCTGACGCCGCCCATCCGCATGACGCTCGACCGCGCTCTCTCCTGGATTCAGGACGACGAACTGGTCGAAGTCACGCCGAAGTCGATCCGCCTGCGCAAGATGTATCTCGATCCGAACGAGCGTAAGCGCTTCGAGAAGGCCCGTCTGGCCTGATAGCCAAACTGCCTGGAATCGTACGACCCCGGCCATTGTGCCGGGGTTTTTATTTTGTGTGTTCGGTTTTTGAGCCCTTGTCCTAAAGGTTAAAAAGTCGTTAATTTTTAGGGACGATCCACGGATAAAGCCTGTGGGCAAGTTTGCCATCTTTATGAATGAGGATGGTTAATTCGCGTTCGCGAGACCAGAGTAGACGTTATGAAGACGTTGTCGATTGATGTTCGGCGGGCAGAACCCCATGATGCCCGAGCCATTTCGGAGGTGCACCGCCAGTCGTGGCAGTACACCTATGCCGGCATCATTCCGCATCGCGCTCTTGGCCAGATGATCGAGCGCCGCGGCGAAGGCTGGTGGCGCAAGGCGACCAGCGGGCCGGCTACGCTGCTGGTTCTGGACGTTGCCGGCGAAATTGCCGGTTATGCCACGCTCGGGCTCAACCGTGCCCGCGCCCTTCCGCAGGAAGGCGAGATCTACGAGCTTTATCTGCGTCCGCAATATCAGGGTCTGGGCATGGGGCGCATGCTTTTCGGCGAGGCCCGCCGGCTGTTGAAGTCGCTCGGCTGCAAGGGGCTGGTGGTCTGGTGCCTAGAAGAAAATGAAAATGCCGATCGCTTCTATCGCGGCCAGGGCGGTGTCGATTTCTGCGAAGGCATCGAGACCTTCGATCACAGACGGCTTAAGAAGATCGGTTTCGTCTGGCCGTAAGCGCCAACTAAATCCGCCGCTTTTCCGATGCGTTGTTGCGTTGCGGCATGAATCCTATTATTTGGCGGGCGGCAACCATCCTTATTAGGGGACATGTATGCGTATCGACGCGATTTCCATTGGCAAGAACCCGCCCGAAGACGTCAACGTCATCGTTGAAGTGCCGGTCGGCGGTCATCCGATCAAGTACGAAATGGACAAGGAGGCCGGCACGCTGGTCGTTGACCGTTTCCTCTATACGCCGATGACCTACCCGGGCAATTACGGCTTCGTTCCTCACACCCTCTCCGAAGATGGCGACCCGATCGACGTGCTGATCGCCAGCACCCGTCCGCTGGTTCCCGGCTGCGTCATCAATGTTCGCCCGATCGGCGTGCTGAAGATGGAAGACAATTCCGGCAAGGACGAGAAGATCATCGCCGTTCCGTCGCCGAAGCTGACGCTGCGCTACGAGAAGGTCAAGGAATATACCGATCTTCCGGAAATCACGGTGAAGCAGATCGAGCACTTCTTCGAGCACTACAAGGATCTGGAACCCGGCAAGTGGGTCAAGATCTTCGGCTGGGGCGGTTCCAAGGAAGCTGGCGAACTCATCATCGAAGCTATCGAGCGCGCCAAGAAGGCAAAGGCCTGATCAGCCCTTCGCGATAGCGTTTAATCTTTCTGCCAAATCCTCCGGGTCGCCATCGATCCGGAGGATTTTTTTACGAGCGGTATCGCCGCTGAGCAGCTCGAGCGAGGATTTGGGGATGCCGAGGCTCTTGGCAAGCAGCGCGATCAGCGCCTTGTTGGCCTTGCCCTTCTCCGGCGCGACCGAGACGCGCGCCTTCAGATAGCATTCGCCATCGCTGCCGGTCTCAACGCCATCAATCGCGTCGCGCCCGCCATTGGGCGTGAGACGCACGGATAGTCGCAGGTGATCCGAGGACGCCTGCCAGGGCCTGTTCACCGCAGGAACAGCGGAACCAGCGAGTTCCACATCAGCGACCTAATGAAGAAGATGATGAGCAGCAGGATGACCGGCGAGATGTCGATGCCGCCGAGATCGGGCAGGATGCGGCGGATCGGGCGCAATGCCGGCTCGGTGACCGCATAAAGGAAGCTGCCGATGGAGCTGACGAACTGATTGCTCGAATTGATGACGTTGAAAGCATAGAGCCAGGAAAAGATAGCGCTGCCGATCAGCACCCAGGTGTAAAGATTCAAAGCCAGATCAATGGTTTGAAATAAAGCGAGCATGTCCGTCTCCATTTCGCGGTTGACAGACATGTAGACATTGACGACTAAACGGGCAAGTCCCATGCTCCGAAGCATGTTGAATCATGTTTAAAAGGCCGGTGTCTGCATTTGCGCCGGCTGTCGCGCCGGAAAGTCTCGTCCCATGTCGTTCGCTGCCAGCGGAGACCGGTTTGCCGCCTTCAGGCACATTGCCTATACCTATTTCTTCTTCGCTCGGTTTTTGACAGCTTTTGCCACCCAGATCGTCAGCGTCTCGGTCGGCTGGCAGATGTATGACCACACCGGAAATCCCGCCTATCTTGGCTTGATCGGCCTTGTGCAGTTCCTCCCCTCCCTGTTGCTGATCCTGGTCACCGGTACGGTGGCCGACCGCTATAACAGGCGCAGGGTTGCGGCGATCTGCATCTTCGTCGGCATGCTGTGCACGGCGGCACTTCTCTTCCTCACCGTCAGCGGCACATTTGCGCCCCTGCCGGTTTTCATGATCCTCGCCGTTTTCGGCGTCGAGCGTGCCTTCATGACACCGTCGATGCAGTCGCTGGCGCCCAACCTCATTCCGCCGCAGGATCTGTCCAATGCGGTGACGTGGAACTCGATGTCCTGGGATGCCGCCGCCGTTCTCGGCCCTGTCGCCGGTGGTTTGCTCTATGGCGTCAGTGCCAGCGCATCCTACACGGTGGCCGTGATGTTCCTGGCCGCCGGCTCTATCCTGACTTTCCTGATCCCGAAGCCGCATCAGCGTGCCGCGCAGCAATCGAAAAGCATGAACGAGATCCTCGCAGGCTTCCGCTTCATCTGGTCGGAGAAAGTGGTGCTTGGCGCTGTTTCGCTCGATCTCTTCGCCGTGCTGCTCGGTGGTGCGGTGGCGCTGATGCCGGTCTATGCGCGCGATGTCCTGACGCTTGGGCCTTGGGGGCTCGGCCTCCTGCGCGCTGCCCCCAGCTTCGGCGCGATCGCCATGGGCCTGTTTCTGGCGACCTATCCCATCCGGCACCGTGCCGGCCTCTATATGTTCGTCGGTGTCGCCCTGTTCGGTGTGGGCACGCTGGTCTTCGGCATCTCGCATACGCCGTGGCTGTCGATAGCAGCTCTTGCAGTCATGGGGGCATCCGACCTGATCTCGGTCTATGTCCGCGAAACCCTAATCACGCTCTGGACGCCGGATCACGTCCGCGGCCGCGTCAATGCCGTCAACATGGTCTTCGTCGGGGCGTCGAATGAGCTTGGCGAGTTTCGAGCCGGCATCATGGCGCATTATTTCGGCGCGATCCCCGCCGTCGTCATCGGAGGTCTCGGCACGCTGACGGTCGCTATTCTCTGGGCGGCCGGGTTCCCGCAGCTTCGCCAGATCGACAGCTTGAACGCGCCGGATCGCAAGGGCGAGCCGCAACCGGCTTGAGGCTGCCGGAAGCGGCCCTTTCGATTTAAGGTTTTCGTCGCCTCAGGCAGCCATCGCCTGCTTGCCCTCGAAGACGAGATCGAGGAATTCCGACAGCCAGGCCCTGAGCGCGGCGTCGAAGATCATCCGACCTTCCAGATGCTCGCGGCCCTGCTGGGCGTTCGGCATGCAGAAGCGATGTTCGCCATGCACGACCCAGCGCTGCATCATGGCGCGCGTGAGTTCGGCGTGAAACTGCAGGCCCCAGGCGTTGGCACCATAGCGATAGGCCTGGTTCGGGTAGGTCTCGGCCGTGGCAAGCAGATCTGCGCCGTGCGGCAGCTCGAAGCCCTCGCGATGGAAATGATAGACCATCTGCGGCCAGCGCATCAGCAGCCGGCCCTTTTCCGTCGGCTGAAGCGCATACCAGCCGATCTCGGTCTTGCCGTCATCGCGCGCCTTCACCTTGGCGCCGAGATGGCGGGCGAGCAACTGCGCCCCGAGGCAGATGCCGAGATAGGGCCGGTTCTCCTTGAGGGGAACCTTCAGCCAGTCGGTCTCCCTCTTGATGAACTCCTCCGGGTCGTTGGCGCTCATCGGGCCACCGAAGATGACGGCGCCGGCATGAGCCGAAAGCGTCGAAGGCAGGTGATCGCCGAGAACCGGGCGGCGGATATCGAGATCGTAGCCCTTCTCCAGCAGCATTTGGCCCACACGGCCGGGGCTGGAGCGCTCCTGGTGCAGGACGATCAATATCGGTCGGCCGGCGCTCCTCGGTGCTTCAATCATCATTGCCTGTCTCCACCCTGGAACCGGGCACGCGTGCGGCTGCTTCCTGGCGCTTCATGATGCGCTCGCGATCGGAAATGCCCATGAGGTCGGCAATGCGCCAGATCGCATGGTCTTCCATCTCGCTACGCTCGCCGTCGGCATAGACGATATCCCAGAGTATGCCGAGCAGCTCGAGCCGCTGAGCACTGTCGAGATGGCGCTTCAGATCCGATGTGAAACGATAGTAATCGACGGCTTCGCTTTCGGCTTCTTGGCCGGCGGCGATCAGTGCATCGAGCTGGCGGCCTTCGAGGCCATATTGGCTCTTCAGCAGCTTGCGCAGCCTCTTCTTCTCGCTGTTCTCGATCTTGCCGTCCGCCTCCATGACCTGGATACAGAGCGCTGCCACTGCGACGCGCGGGTCGTCGGGTGCAAAGCCGGATTTGGGGTGGTCCTGGGTCAGGTTATGAAGGAATTCCTGAAAGCGTTCGAACATCCGTATCCATTCTCAAAGCAAGCCGAGTAGGGTTCTTGGGGTACCGCACTCTAGAACAACTTGAGCCGCGTCTTGGGTTCCGGTTCAAGTTTTCGATCTTTCACGCCCGGGTCGTCGGGAGCACCGCCGAAAAAGGGCCGTGGTTCCGGCTCCCTTTGTATCTGCTGCCGCGACGCAGCGGACGCGCTCGGCGCGGACTTCGCCGCCGTCGGTTCCAATCCCATGACATAGGTATTAGTTGCTGGCGATGCAACTTTCGGTGAAGCCGCCGTCTCGGCCACGGTTGCGGTCTCGCGTACCGGCGGCAGCGATTTCAGCGCCGCATCGACGGATACGGCCGAACCTTCTTCCACCGGGCCCTCGATCTGGTCGAAAGGCGCCTTCCATTCGAAGGCGTCGAGGCGGCCCGTGACCGGCGACAGCGGCAGCCATTTTTCGGAGACGAAGCCATCGGCGACCCAGGCCGGATCGCGCGGAGCTCGCAGCGCCTGCGCCATCCAGTGGCGCATACGCCCCTGATCGCCGGTTTCGGCCTCTTCGATATCGGCCAGAAGCAGGAAGGCGCCCTCGCGGGCATCGATCCTGGCTGCTGCTTCGGCCTTGGCGCGGGCCTTGCTGAAGTCGCGAGCATCCAGCGCCGCCTTTCCGGTCAGCAGCAGCGCCTCGACATTGTTCGGGCGGATGGCTTCCAGCCGCTCGGCACGCTTCAGGCGGTCGGTGACGGAATCGCCGCTGCGGGCACGCACATAGGCCTTGCCGATCTCGGGATTTGGATCCGCCTTCCAGACCTGTTCGAGCATGGACGCCGCCTTGCGCACCTTGTCCTCGCGAAACAAGGCCCTGGCCGCGATCAGCGCCGCAGGCACGAAATCGGTCACAAGCTTCAGTGCAGCCAGCGCATCGTCGCGCGCGCCGGCCGGATCGCTCTCCAGTCTGTCGTTGGCGCGTGCCGTCAAAAGCACGGCGCGTTGGCGATTGGCCGTGGTCTTGTCGACGACGTGGGCAACCTTCTGCTGGTCGAGAAGCTTGATGGCATCATCCCAGCGACCGGACTGGCTGCGATATTCCAGCGTCGCTTGTGCCGCCCAGGGCAGGTAGGGGGCCTGGTCGGCCGCCTTCTCGGCATATTGCCGCGCGGCTTCATGCGCGCCGAGACGCCTGGCTTCGAGGTAGAGGCCGCGCAGACCGAGCTCGCGCGTTTCGGGATCGTTCGCCATCAGCTCGAACTTCTGACGAGCCTCGTCATGTTTGCCTTCGATCAATGCCGCCTGGGCCTCAAGCAGATTGATGAGCGGCTCCTGATCGGCGCGGATCAGGCCGCGCGTGCGCGCCGCCATTTTTCGGGCGAGCAGGGCATTGCCGGCGCCGGCGGCAATTAGCCCCGTGGACAGCGCCTGGTAGCCGCGATCGCGCTTGCGGGCGCGGAAATAGCGGGTGACGGAATGTGGCGAAGTCCAGATCAGCCGCACGAACCACCAGAGGATCATGACGGCCGCGACCAATGCGATCAAGATCGCTGCGGCAACGATCAATCTGGTCCGGTAAAGCTGGCCTTCCCAAACCAGCGAGAGGTCGCCGGGCCGATCCGCCAGCCAGGAAAAACCATAGCCGAGAGCGAGGACGAGAATGGCGAAGATAAGCAGTCTGATCATTGCTGCGCTCCGTCCCTAGTTCTGCTTTCCGGTATTGGCGATTGCCTTCGACAGCGCATCGCTTACCAGATCCTCAACTCGGATGCGGGCTTCCAGCGACTGCTTGAAGGCGGCGGAGGCCGACTTGGCGGCATCGGGCAGGCTGTTCCACTCGTTGACCGCGCCCGGCAGATCGCCATTCTTCACCTTGTCTTCGAAACGCGCGGCGATCGCATCGACGCTGTCGCCCGGGACGTTGCCGACAGGGCGCACCTGCACCAGGGACTTGGCGCTCGACATCAGCCGATCGCTCCAGCTCTGGTTCGGATTGTCGTTCTGCGCGGTGGCGACGATGGCGGTCGCGACATCGGTGACCTGGCGGATCAAATCGGCGCGCGAGGGAACGCCGGTCTGGGCGAAATTCTTGAGATCGGCGACGGCAGGGTCGTCAGACGCGACATTGGCGAAGGTATCGAGTTCTGGCCGGAAGGGGCCGCCGCGATCGATCGCAGCCTTCAGGGCGGCCGCCGCGATAGCGCGGGCAACGGCGCTTTCCTGGCTTGGCCCGCTCAGCTTCTTTTCGGCGTTGTCGAGACGCTTGCTGACTTCGGCATCGGAGGTGGCCTGGCTCTGGGTGGCCTTGCTGAGATCGGCTTTCAGCTGCTCAACTTCGCCGCTCAGCGAAGCGATCTTCTGATCGGAAGCCGGATTTGCGGCTCCGCTTGATCCGCCTGCCGAAGAGGCGCCGGCAGCACGCGTCTCGAGCGCCGATACGCGGGCGACAAGCGCCTCGTCCGGCTTTGCTGCAGGTGCTGCGGCGAGATTGGCGATGCTGTGTTTGAGACCGTCGATTTCTGCATTCAATGCCGTGATATCGGCAGATGCGTCCTTGCCGGCGCGGCCGCCGGGCAGGAAACAGGCATATTGCAGGGCTCCGGCGCCGACGAGTGCGATCAGGCCGCCGACGATACCGGCGGCGATCAGGCCGGAGGTTGAACCTTCACGCCGTAGCTGCTGCTGTGGCCGCTCGGCAACGGAAGGCGCAGGCTCCGCCTGCTTTGCTTGCTGTGCCGTCGTTTGCTGTTCTTCCGGGGCGGAGGCGAAGATCGACCCCCGAGCTTCCTCGCGAAGCGGCTCCTTGTCCGTTTCGAGCGGCATTTCCACTTCATTGGCGGAGGATGAGCCGAATTCGCCGTGGCTGCGCTCCGTGATATCCTCGGAGGCTGCGCTCTGCGCAGTTTTTTCGGCTTCCAGATCGATCGTGACCGGCTCGTTGTTGGGCTTCGAATGGTTAGGCGGTTTTCCCGGTACCATGAGGTCCTCTTTTCATGCGCTGCAACGAAGTTAGACAGACAACGCGATTATGGAAAGAGCTTAGATCAAAATTGCGGCCTTACCCTGCGACAAGCAGCGCCAGAAGTCGGTCTTCATCCGGCGTGTCGGCGATGGCGATGTGTGGACGCATGCCGGCCGGAACCGCTTCGGCAATGGCTTCGCTCAGGCAGAGGAAACGTGTCCCCGCGAAGATCGCTGGGTTTTCCTGCACGAAGGGCAAGCTGAAAAAGCGCTGCGCCGTCTGCTGGGAATAAAACAATACCGCGTCTGCCTGCGGGTCGACGAAAAGTCGGCGAAGGGCACCATCCTCGGGGATGACATCGCGCATCCTATAGCATTCCACCGTGCGGAAAGGTCGCTTCAGCTTAGTCAATCCGGCTTCGAAACCGGCAGCGCGGGGGTGGCCCGCGAGATAGAGGAGGGGGCTTTCGGCAGGGTTGGCCGCATGACCGGAAATCAGAGCCGCCAGCTCGGTGCCGCCGCCTTCCGATGCGGCAATATCGATGAAGCCGAGGGCGGCTGCCTCCTTGGCCGTTACCTTGCCGACGGCAAAGACCGGGCGGCCGAGGTGCTGTGCGACATCGGCCCCCAACGCGGCCAGAACCCGAACCGCTTCGGCGCTGGTGACGGCGATGGCGCCCCGGGTTTCCAGGAGTGCGCGTCTCGCATCGTCGACATGATGGATCGGCTCTGCCAATGGCAGCAACAATGCTTCGTGGCCCATCCGCGCCAGTCGTCCGATGGTGCGTTCACCCGAAAGTAGCGGGCGGGTGACGACGACGCGCATTGGATGTCAGACCCAGTCTTCGAAGAAGGTGCTGCCCGCTTCGGTACGAATCGCCTGGCCGGCATTGACGCCGAGCGCCTCGGCATCGCGGCGATGGCCCTCGATAGTGGTGGTGTGCACCTGCTTGCCATCCGGCGTCAGGATCATGCCAAAGAACCGCAGATGATCCCCCTCGCAGATCGCGTAGCCGGCAATCGGCGTGCGACAGGAACCGTCGAGTGCCGCCAGGAAGGCGCGCTCGCAGGATACAGCATCGAAGGTCTGTGCATCATTGATGGCGACCAGCAGGTCGCTCGTCCTCTTGTCGTCGATGCGGCTTTCGATGGTGATCGCGCCTTGTGCCGGCGCCGGCGGGAATTCGTCTGGATCGAGGATTTCGGTGATGACCTCGACATTGCCGAGCCGCTTCAGGCCGGCAACGGCGAGCAGCGTCGCATCCGCCTGTCCCTCTTCCAGCTTGCGAAGGCGGGTCTGGACCGAGCCGCGGAAGGTGATGACGTTGATATCCGGGCGCAGGCGGCGGACCAGCGCCTGGCGGCGCAGCGAGGCCGAGCCGACGGTTGCGCCGTGCGGCAGGTCGATCAATTTCGGTGCTGTGCGGCCAATGACGGAATCGCGAATGTCTTCGCGGGGTAGGTAGGCGTTAAGCGCCAGCCCGTCGGGCAGCTTCGTCGCCATGTCCTTGGCCGAGTGCACGGCAAAGTCGAGTTCGCCGGAGGTCAGCTTTTCTTCGAGCTCCTCCGTGAACAGGCCCTTGCCACCGATTGCCGCCAGCGACCGGTCGGTGATGCGGTCGCCCTTGGTGGTGAGAACGACGATTTCGAACATCTCCTCCGGAAGGCCATGCGCTGCCATCAGGCGGTCACGCGCCTCGTGCGCCTGGGCGAGCGCCAGCGGGCTGCCCCGCGTGCCGATCCGGAAAGGTTTTGTTTGCATCCGCTTTGATCCGTTGTTACCGACAGTTCCCGTAACCATATTTCCGCTTTATCGCAATCGACCTGTAGGCAACGAACTTTCTCCATGGCGTCCATTCTTCGTATTCTCGGCATCGAAACAAGCTGTGACGAAACCGCTGCAGCCATTGTCGAACGCCGGGATGACGGCACGCCCACGGTTTGTTCCGATGTCGTCCTCAGCCAGCTGGACGAACATAGCGCCTATGGCGGCGTCGTGCCGGAAATCGCTGCGCGGGCGCATGTCGAGGCGCTGGATACGCTGATCGACGAAGCATTGAAACGCGCCAATGTGTCGCTCTCGGACGTCGATGCCATTGCCGCCACCTCCGGTCCCGGTCTCATCGGTGGGCTGCTCGTCGGCTTGATGACCGGCAAGGCGATCTCGCGTGCGACAGGCAAACCATTATACGCCATCAACCATCTGGAAGGCCATGCCTTGACGGCGCGGCTGACGGACGGGCTAGCCTTTCCCTATCTCATGCTGCTCGTTTCCGGCGGCCATACCCAGCTTATCCTCGTGCGCGGCGTCGGCCAATATGAGCGTTGGGGCACGACCATCGACGACGCCCTTGGTGAAGCCTTCGACAAGACGGCCAAGCTTCTGGGATTGCCCTATCCTGGTGGCCCGGCGGTCGAGGCAGCCGCCAAGAACGGCAATCCGGACCGCTTCGATCTGCCGCGACCGCTGGTCGGCGAAACGCGCCTCGATTTTTCCTTTTCCGGCCTGAAGACGGCCGTGCGACAGGCGGCTACGGCAATCGCGCCGGTGACGGAGCAGGACATCGCCGATATCTGCGCCTCCTTCCAGAAGGCGATCTCGCGCACGTTGAAGGACCGGATCGGCCGCGGCTTGCAGCGCTTCAAGACGGAGTTTCCCAAGACGGCGGAAAAGCCGTCGCTTGTCGTGGCCGGCGGCGTTGCCGCCAATCTCGAACTGCGCCGCACGCTGCAGGAGCTTTGCGATGCTAATGGCTTTCGTTTCATCGCGCCGCCATTGAGATTGTGTACTGACAATGCCGTCATGATCGCCTGGGCGGGGCTCGAGCGCATGGCGACGGGTGTTGCTCCTGACGATCTCGATGTGCAGCCGCGCTCGCGCTGGCCGCTGGATCAGAAGGCTGAAACCCTACTGGGCCATGGCAAACGAGGAGCGAAGGCATGAGCGGCAATGAGAGGATCGCAGTCATCGGTGCAGGTGCCTTCGGCACGGCGCTCGCGGCCGTCATCGCGCTGACCGGCCGCAGCGACGTGACGCTCGTCGGGCGCAATGCGGGGCTGATGACGGATCTTGCCGCCGATCGCATGCATGATGCCGTTCTGCCCGGGATCGAGCTTCCGGATTCGCTGCAGTTCTCGGCCGATGCGGATGCCGTTTCCAATGCCGGTATCGTCCTTTTCGCCATGCCCTCGCAGGCGCAGGCCGATGCTGCCCGGCATTATGGACCTTATCTCGCCAAGGATGCCATCGTCGTTACCTGCGCCAAGGGTATCGACAAGCTTTCCGGCGATCTTCTGACTGACATGCTGGAGCGCGAGCTGCCGCAGCATGCGATCGCCGTGCTCTCCGGGCCGGGCTTTGCCGCCGATATCGCCAAGGGCCTGCCGACGGCCATGGCGATCGCCGCTGCCGACATGGCCGTGGCCGAAAGGCTTGCCCAGGCAATTTCCGGCCCGACCTTCCGTCTCTATGCATCGGATGACCGTATCGGCGTGCAGCTCGGCGGCGCGCTGAAGAATGTGCTGGCCATTGCCTGCGGCATCGTCGAGGGGCGGGGCATCGGCGATTCTGCGCGCGCCGCACTGATCAGCCGCGGGCTTGCCGAAATGTCGCGCTTCGTCGCGGCCAAGGGCGGCAAGGCGGAAACGGTGCGCGGGCTTTCGGGCCTCGGAGACCTCGTGCTGACGGCGACCAGCCATCAATCCCGCAATCTCAGATTCGGTATCGCGCTTGGCCAGGGAGACACCGTCGATCCGGCGCATGGCACCTTGGTCGAGGGCGCTTATGCTGCTTCCATCGCCGCGCGGCTCGCCGGCGAACTCGGCGTCGACATGCCGATTACCGACGCAGTTTCGGCCATCATCGATGGCAAGCTCGACATAACAGCCGCCATCGGGCAATTGATGACGCGGCCGATTACCACGGAATAGCTTGAATGTCGGCGTCGCCCTGGATATATTACTGGATATACAGGGAGCGGCTATGAGTAACTCGCAAAAGCGCGCAATTCAGAACTACCGTTCTCGTCTCGGAGAGCGCGGTCTCGCTCGCTTCGAGGTGCTCGGGCTTGATGCCGACCGTACTCTTATTAGAGAGATGGCACGGCGATTGGCAGAAGGCGGAACTGAATCGGCCCGACTTCGCGATGTACTGACCAAGACCGTTTCAGGAGACCCGCCGAAAAAAGGCGGCGTTTACGCCTGGCTACGCAGCTCGCCCCTTGTCGGGACCGATATCGATCTTGAAAGGGTTAAGGGCAAGGTGCGCGAGATCGATCTTTGACCCGCTATTTGCTCGATACCAATATCATCAGCAACACGATCAAACCCGAACCGTCGCCTAACCTCGTGCGATGGTTCGAGGCTCAACTGGATGACGATCTTTTCATCGCAGCGTCCACGATCGCTGAAATTCAGCGTGGCATCCTGATCATGCCGGTGGGACGCAAGCGTGATGATCTTGAGGCATGGTTTCTCGGCGGTCAGGGACCTCAAGCGTATTTTGCAGGCCGCATTCTTCCCTTTGATGAGAATGCCGCTTTGATTTGGGCGCAGCTTATGGCCGAAGGCAGGGCGGTGGGAAGGCAGCGTGACCCGATGGACATGTTGATCGCTTCTGCCGCAATCGCGAACGAATGCACTATCGCCACGGGTAATGAAGCCGACTTCTGGGGCCTCGATATCATCAATCCCCTTCGCGCAGAAATGTGATGACCTGGGGCGATTGAACCTTTATCCGTCATCGTCGATAGATTTCGATTTCCTTGGGAGAATTAAGTCATGCTGTTCGCCTTTGTCTGCAAGGACAAGCCCGGTTACCTGAACGTCCGCATGGAGACGCGCCCGGCGCATCTGGAGTATCTGAACAAGCTCAATGCCGAAGGCACGCTGAAGATGGCAGGTCCGTTCCTCGATGCCGAAGGCAAGCCGAACGGCAGTCTGGTGGTCGTCAAGGTCGATAGCGTCGAAGCGGCGGTCGCGATCGCGGATGCCGACCCTTATACCAAGGCCGGCTTGTTCGAGAGCGTCGAAATCAAGCCGTTCAACTGGGTCTTCAACAATCCGGAGGCATGAGGAATGGCGCACTGGCTTTATAAATCCGAACCGGCCTCCTGGTCCTGGCAGCAGCAAAAGGATGCCGGCGACAAGGGGACCGAGTGGACCGGCGTGCGCAACTATCTCGCCCGCAACAACATGCGGGCCATGCAGATCGGCGACAAGGGCTTCTTCTATCATTCCAATGATGGGCTCGAGGTCGTCGGCATCGTCGAAGTCTGCGCGCTGGCGCATCCGGATTCGACCGCCAAGGACGATCTTCGCTGGGAATGCGTCGACATCCGCGCCGTCCGCGACATGCCCAAGCCCGTGTCCCTGAAGGACGTCAAAGCCAATCCGAAGCTTTCGCAAATGGCGCTGGTCACCTCCATGCGGCTTTCGGTGCAGCCGGTGACGGATGAGGAATGGCTCGAAGTCTGCCGCATGGGCGGTCTGGACAACCCGCCGGTCTAACCCGGCTGAAGGACGTTGTGAAAACCGATCCGGAAAGCTTTATCCGTGCTAACACCAGCCTGATGGCGCCGCCGCATGTGCCGGAAATCCGGTTGCATCTCGCGAGCGAAGCCCATGAACTCTGGCTGAAGACCGAGGAGGAGCTGGAAGAGATCGGTCTGCCGCCGCCCTTCTGGGCCTTTGCCTGGGCGGGTGGCCAGGGTTTGGCGCGCTACATCCTCGATCATCCGGAGACCGTGACGGGCAAAACCGTGCTGGATTTTGCCAGCGGCTCCGGGCTTGTCGCCATCGCGGCCAGGCGTGCAGGGGCAAGCCATGTGCTTGCCGTCGATATCGATCCGTGGGCGGGCACGGCAATCCAGCTCAATGCCGTTGAAAATGGCGTCGATCTGGAGTTTTCCGGCGACGATATTATCGGCCGTGCTGTGGAGACGGATGTCATTCTCGCCGGTGACGTCTTCTACGATCGCGATTTTGCTGCAAGCCTCGTTCCCTGGCTGCGCCGGTTGGCGGGCGAAGGGAGGACCGCTCTGGTCGGCGATCCCGGCCGGGCCTATCTTCCCAAGGATCGCCTCGAGGCAAAGGCGACCTATCAGGTGCCGGTCACGCGGGCACTGGAGGATAGCGAGGTCAAGAAGACGACCGTCTGGCGATTTCTCGCCGGGTAGAGCGGTCAAGCGTCGTGCAATCGCTTTCGCAGCATTCTGGGCGGAAAACCGCGACGCAACTTTCCTGGCTTGGATCGGACGGCGTTAGGGCCGAATCACGCAGACGCCGGCTTCATGCGAGCAGGGATCGGCGGCGTAGCGGACATTGATGACCTTGGCGCGCGGCCTTGGCTGTACTGCGACAGGACGCGCATAGGGATTGTAGCCACCGTAGCCGACAATATAGGTGCCGCCATTGGCCTGATAGACGTCCGCAGTGCCGGCATAGGTGCCGGCGCTTGCGGCCTCATGCCGCTCCATAAGGATGATTCTGGCCGGTTGCTGTTGCCCGAAGCCCTGCGGAGACGATATCTGCGCCAGGCGCACGAGGCCTGAACGATCGTGGTGACGCCAGTGGCGAAATTCGCCTGCGAGCGCCGATGTCGAGGAAAAAGCGGCGGCTGCCGTCAAAACGAGCGCTGCTGCCTTGAAAAGATGCGGCCTCATGATTCGTCCCGTTTCCATCCGTTAATGAAATCTTAACGGCAGATTGCCCCAAGAACGGCTCGAAGTCCACGTCAGGGTTGATGAAATGGTAAATAGCCCGGAATGAGGAGTCCGTCGCTGCATGCTCGCTAAAGTGCAGCGCGATCCGAATCGATTAAATTCGATGCAGGCATCAATAGTGCTTGTCGATAGGCATTTCGGCGATTAATGGTCGCAATGATGCAACGCACACTGCACGTCCCTGTGCGCGCGTTGCCCCGGAGATCCGGGTTCTCAGCGTATCGTAACGCCGCGAGGTTCTGATGGCGAACGTCACACAAAACCGGCCCCTGTCGCCGCACCTGCAAATCTACAAACCCATTCCCACCATGGTCATGTCGATCGTCCACCGTATTACCGGCGGCGCGCTCTACTTCGGCACGGTGCTGGTTGCCTGGTGGCTGATTGCCGCTGCGACCGGTCAGGGCTATTTCGACCTGGTCAACTGGATCATGGGCACGATCGTCGGCCGGATCATCCTGTTTGGCTATACTTGGGCGCTGCTGCATCACATGCTCGGCGGGATGCGCCATTTCGTCTGGGATCTCGGCTATGGTTTCGACCCTGCCGTTTCGACGAAGATGGCCAAGATCACGATCATCGCCTCGATCTGTCTGACCGTACTGGTCTGGGTCATCGGCATCGCCATCCGGCTGGGTTGAACTGGCATGATCGTTTCCGAAAGCGCAGGGATGCCTTTCGGGATTATGCTTTAGAGGATATTTCTCATGGATATGCGCACCCCTTTGGGCAAAGTCCGCGGTCTCGGTTCCGCCAAGGAAGGCACCGATCATTTCTGGCGCCAGCGCCTGACCGCCGTCGCCAACGTTCCGCTCTTCATTTTCTTCGTCATCTTCCTGTTGATCTATGCCGGCGCGCCCTACGCGGAAGTCGTGCACGCGCTGTCGAACCCGATCGTCGCGGTCATCATGGGCCTGATGGTGATCTCCGGCATCATTCACATGAAGCTCGGTATGCAGGTCATCATCGAGGACTATGTGCACGGCGAATTCGGCAAGATCGTCCTTCTCATGCTCAACACGTTTTTCTCGGTCATTCTGGCGGGGCTCTGTCTTTTCGCCATTCTGAAGATCGCGTTCGTAGGATAAATGCATCATGGCACCGAACTCATCCGCTCAGAATGGGCCTGCTCAAAATGGGAAAGCCTATAAGTACGTCGATCACTCCTATGACGTGATCGTCGTCGGCGCCGGCGGCGCCGGCCTGCGCGCCACGCTCGGCATGGCCGAACAGGGCTTCCGCACCGCCTGCATCACCAAGGTCTTCCCGACCCGTTCGCATACCGTCGCCGCCCAGGGCGGTATTGCCGCTTCGCTGCGCAACATGACGCCCGACAGCTGGCAGTGGCATCTCTACGACACCGTCAAGGGCTCCGACTGGCTCGGCGACGTCGACGCCATGCAGTACATGGTCATGGAAGCGCCGAAGGCCGTCTACGAACTCGAGCATTACGGCGTGCCCTTCTCGCGTAACGAAGAAGGCAAGATCTACCAGCGCCCGTTCGGCGGCCACATGCAGAACTACGGCGAAGGACCGCCGGTGCAGCGCACCTGCGCGGCGGCCGACCGTACCGGCCACGCCATCCTGCACACGCTCTACGGCCAGTCGCTGCGCAACAATGCCGAATTCTTCATCGAATATTTCGCGCTCGACCTCATCATGTCCGACGATGGCAGCCGTTGCACCGGCGTCGTCGCCTGGTGCCTCGATGACGGCACGATCCATCGCTTCGCCGCCAAGATGGTGGTGCTGGCGACCGGCGGCTACGGCCGCGCCTATTTCTCGGCAACGTCTGCCCATACCTGCACCGGCGACGGCGGCGGCATGGTGGCCCGCGCCGGCCTGCCGCTGCAGGACATGGAATTCGTTCAGTTCCATCCGACCGGCATCTACGGTTCGGGCTGCCTGATCACCGAAGGCGCGCGCGGCGAAGGCGGCTATCTCGTCAATTCCGAGGGCGAGCGTTTCATGGAGCGCTACGCTCCTTCGGCCAAGGACCTTGCCTCGCGTGACGTCGTTTCGCGCTGCATGACGCTGGAAATCCGCGAGGGTCGCGGCGTCGGCAAGAACAAGGACCACATCTTCCTGCATCTCGACCATCTCGATCCGGCCGTGCTGCACGAGCGCCTGCCGGGCATTTCCGAGAGCGCCCGCATCTTCGCCGGTGTCGACGTGACCCGCGATCCGATCCCGGTCCTGCCGACCGTTCACTATAATATGGGCGGCATTCCCACGAACTATTGGGGCGAAGTGCTGAATGCTGACAGCAACAATCCGGAGCGTGTGCTCCCGGGCCTGATGGCAGTCGGCGAAGCCGGCTGCGCTTCGGTGCACGGCGCCAACCGCCTCGGCTCCAACTCGCTGATCGACCTTGTCGTCTTCGGCCGCGCCGCCGCCATCCGCGCCGGTCAGGTCATCGACCGCGATGGTCCAGTGCCGGCGGTCAACGTTGCAGCCTGCGACAAGATCATGGATCGCTTCGATCGCCTGCGTCACGCCAGCGGCTCGACGCCGACGGCGGCGCTGCGCGAGAAGATGCAGCGCGCCATGCAGGAAGACGCCGCCGTGTTCCGCACCCAGGAATCGCTGGAGTCCGGCTGCCGCCGCCTTTCGGAGATCTGGAAGGACCTGCCCGACATCAAGGTCACCGACCGTTCGCTGATCTGGAACTCGGACCTCGTCGAGACGCTCGAACTGCACAATCTGATGGCCAACGCCATCACGACGATCTACGGCGCCGAGGCCCGCAAGGAAAGCCGCGGCTCGCATGCTCGCGAGGATTACACCGAGGGCAAGTTCGCCGGCCGCGACGACGAGAACTGGCGCAAGCACACGCTTGCCTGGGTCAACGACGCCGGCGACGTGAAGCTCGACTATCGTCCCGTTCACACCGACCTGATCGCCGAAGGCATCGATCCGCACAAGATCGAGCCGAAGGCGCGCGTGTACTGATCTGAGAGGAACTGACCATGGTTGAACTCGCTCTCCCCAAGAACTCTCAGATGCGCGAAGGCAAGGTCTGGCCAAAGCCGGTCGGCGCCAAGAATACGCGCGAATTCCGCGTCTATCGCTGGAGCCCGGATGACGGCCAGAACCCGAGCATCGATACCTACTATATCGATATCGACGATTGCGGTCCGATGGTGCTCGACGGACTGCTCTACATCAAGAACAAGATCGATCCGACGCTGACGCTGCGCCGCTCCTGTCGCGAAGGCATTTGCGGCTCCTGCGCGATGAACATCGACGGCACGAACACGCTCGCCTGCACCAAGGGTCTGGATGAGATCAAGGGCACGGTGAAGATCTACCCGCTGCCGCATATGCCAGTCGTCAAGGATCTCGTGCCGGATCTGACGAACTTCTACGCGCAGCATCGCTCGATCGAGCCCTGGCTGAAGACGGTATCGCCGCCGCCGGCCAAGGAATGGAAGCAGAGCCATGAAGACCGCCTGAAGCTCGACGGTCTCTACGAGTGCATCCTGTGCGCCTGCTGCTCGACCTCCTGTCCGAGCTATTGGTGGAACGGCGACCGCTATCTCGGTCCGGCCGTCCTGCTGCAGGCCTACCGCTGGCTGATCGACTCCAGAGACGAAGCCAAGGGCGAGCGCCTCGACAATCTCGAGGATCCCTTCCGCCTCTATCGCTGCCACACGATCATGAACTGCGCGCAGACCTGCCCGAAGGGTCTGAACCCGGCAAAGGCAATCGCCGAAATCAAGAAGATGATGGTCGAGCGGCGGATCTAATCCGCCGTTTGGTTTGCCTCGCATTCGGATCCGTCTGCGAGGCGAGGCCGGATCGCAGTCCTGCTAGATTGGCTGGGATGACCACGAGATGCTGAATTCGTCTTCCGATTTTGTTTGCGTAAGGTTTGCCGGATCAAGCCTTGAAACCACCCGATTCTTGTCCGGCTATGGCCTCACGGCAATTTATCGCGGTATCGACTTGATTAACCAAAGTGAAATACGATAATTCCCACGTCATTGAGCATCACTTTGCGAATGTCAGCGGTGGACAAATAACTAGGAGTGTGATGATGCAGTTCAGATATGCAGTGACGGCTGCGGCGATAGGCCTGTCGCTTGCCGGTTGCCAGCGCACGGCATACAACGACAGTTATTCAGCCCCGCCACTGCAGGCCCAGCCTGTTAATCCCGTGCAATCCAGCCAGCTTCCTCCCGCAGGCGGTGCGAACGGTTCGCAATTCCCGGCCGCACCGACGGGCGCCCCGAATGCAGGCAATCCGCAGCAGCAGCAGGCGATGGCCGCTTCCGCCATGGACGTCACCAAGGAATCGATGGTCGGCAGCTGGAAGGTGAGCAACGGCGGATCGAGCTGCGACATGTTCCTGACGCTTACCAATCTCGGCAGCGGTTCGCGCGGTGGTACGCGCGGTTGCTCGGGCGAACTCACTGCGATGGGTTCGTGGGAAGTTTCCGGCAAGCAGGTTCTCCTGAAAAATCGCGACGGCTCCACGATCGGCACGATCTACAAGACGGCCGATTCGCGCTTTGATGGCTCGACCGCGTCCGGTCAGCCGCTCAGCCTCAGCCGATAAGCTTATCTTAAGGGGCTGCACCGCTTGCGTGCGCCCCCAATTTGCACAGGCGGATATTTCCCCATGCAGCCCATGCCAGACTACTCGATCAGCGTCTGCGAACATCTGAAGGCGCTGACGGCATCCGGATCCTTGCAGGTGGATTCGGCGCAGATGGATGTGGCGAAAATGCTCGATCGCGTGCTTGCCGATCTCAAGCGGAAGCGGCCCGCCGCCAAATCCAGCGCGCTCGGCTGGATGTTTGCTGCCCGCAGAAAGTCGGTCGAGGCGACCAAAGGTCTCTACATTCACGGCAGCGTCGGACGCGGTAAGACCATGTTGATGGACATGTTCTTCTCTATGGCGCCCTGCGAGAAGAAGCGTCGGGCGCATTTTCACGAGTTCATGACCGATGTGCATAATCGCATCGCGGCGCAGCGGCGGAAATTCAAGAACGGCGAGACCAAGCAGACCGATCCTCTGCCGCCCGTTGCCGCCGACCTCTACGCCGAAGCCGAACTGCTTTGTTTCGACGAGTTCACCGTCACAGATATTGCCGATGCGATGATCCTGTCGCGGCTGTTTGCCGAGCTGTTCTCGCTCGGCTGCGTGCTGGTCGCGACCTCGAATGTCGAGCCGGACAATCTCTATCGCGACGGGCTCAATCGCAGCCTGTTTCTGCCCTTCATCGATCTGCTGAAGCGCCATGTCGATGTGGTGACGCTGGATTCGCCGACCGATTACCGCATGGAGAAGCTGAACAGCCAGCCCGTCTATCTGACGCCGCTCGACCAGCGCACCGATATGGCGATGGATGCGTCCTGGGTGCAGGCGCTGCATGGGCGCAAGGCGCAGCCGATGGAGATCCCGATGAAGGGGCGCTCCATCCATGTGCCGCTCGCGGTCGACCGCATGGCGCGGTTCTCCTTCGCCGATCTCTGCGAGGCACCGCTGGGGCCTGCCGATTTCCTCGCCATCGCCGAACGCTTCGACACGATCTTCCTCGATCGGGTGCCGATGCTGGGGCCGGAAAAGCGCAATCAGACGAAGCGTTTCATCATCCTCGTCGACACGCTCTACGATCACAGCATCCGCCTTTATGTCTCTGCGGCTGCCATGCCGGAGCATCTCTTGGAGGTGCGGCGAGGGACGGAAGGTTTCGAATTCGACCGCACGGCGTCGCGGCTTTTCGAGATGCGCAGCGCCGAGTATCTTGCCCAGACTCCGGCAAGACGGGCCGCCGAATAACATTTCGGTGACACGATGACTTACGTTTACGTAAGAATTTTTCGATCTAACCGATTGAAATCGCTGCTCCCAAAATAATCAATTGCCAATTTCCGCCTTTGGGTCTATGCGATTGACGGCTATTGTGGATGCCTTGCTCGGCGTCCCGCCACGGATTTTGATCGCAAAGGATACACCGAAATGGCGCGCAACAAGATCGCACTTATTGGTTCTGGCATGATTGGTGGCACGCTGGCGCATCTCGCCGGCCTGAAGGAACTGGGCGACATCGTCCTGTTCGACATCGCGGACGGCATTCCCCAGGGCAAGGGTCTCGACATCGCCCAGTCTTCTCCGGTCGAAGGCTTCGACGCCAACCTCACCGGTGCCAGTGACTATTCCGCGATCGAAGGCGCTGACGTCTGCATCGTCACCGCCGGCGTTCCCCGCAAGCCGGGCATGAGCCGCGACGATCTTCTCGGTATCAACCTCAAGGTCATGGAGCAGGTCGGCGCCGGCATCAAGAAGTATGCCCCGAATGCTTTCGTGATCTGCATCACCAACCCGCTCGACGCCATGGTCTGGGCGCTGCAGAAGTTCTCGGGCCTCCCGGCCAACAAAGTCGTCGGCATGGCCGGCGTGCTCGACTCGTCGCGCTTCCGTCTCTTCCTCGCCAAGGAATTCAACGTTTCCGTCGAAGACGTCACCGCTTTCGTTCTCGGTGGCCATGGCGACTCGATGGTTCCGCTCGCTCGCTACTCCACCGTTGCCGGCATCCCGCTGACGGACCTCGTCACCATGGGCTGGCTCACCAGCGAGCGCCTCGAAGAAATCATCCAGCGCACCCGTGACGGCGGCGCCGAAATCGTCGGCCTGCTCAAGACCGGTTCCGCTTATTACGCTCCGGCCGCTTCGGCCATCGCGATGGCCGAATCCTACCTCAAGGACAAGAAGCGCGTTCTGCCTTGCGCCGCTCACCTCGACGGCCAGTACGGCGTCAAGGACATGTATGTCGGTGTTCCCACCGTCATCGGTGCCGGCGGTATCGAGCGTGTCATCGAGATCGACCTGAACAAGGCCGAGAAGGAAGCCTTCGACAAGTCGGTCGCGGCCGTCGCCGGCCTCTGCGAAGCTTGCGCCACGATCGCGCCGTCGCTGAAGTAATTTCCGCGTTCCAACAGGGATAAGTCCATGAACATTCATGAATACCAGGCCAAGGCGCTGTTGAAGAGCTATGGCGCACCCGTCGCGGACGGCGTTGCCATCTTCTCCGCCGACGAGGCCGCCGCCGCTGCCAAGCAGCTTCCAGGCCCGCTTTACGTCGTCAAGAGCCAGATCCATGCTGGCGGCCGCGGCAAGGGCAAGTTCAAGGAACTCGGCCCGGACGCCAAGGGCGGCGTTCGTCTCGCCAAGTCGGTTGACGACGTCGTCGCCAACGCCAAGGACATGCTCGGCAACACGCTGGTGACAAAGCAGACCGGCCCGGCCGGCAAGCAGGTCAACCGCCTCTACATCGAAGACGGCGCCGACATCGACCGCGAGCTGTATCTCTCCATCCTCGTCGATCGCTCGGTCGGTCAGGTTGCTTTCGTCGTTTCGACCGAAGGCGGCATGGACATCGAGACCGTCGCACACGATACGCCGGAAAAGATCATCACCGTTGCCATCGACCCGGCGACGGGCGTTACGGCTGCGAACACCGCCGCCCTTTCCGACGCGCTGAAGCTCGAAGGGGCTGCTCGCGAAGACGCTGCAAAGCTCTTCCCGATCCTCTACAAGGCCTTCGTCGAGAAGGACATGGCGCTGCTCGAAGTCAACCCGCTGATCGTCATGACCAACGGCCACCTGCGTGTCCTCGACGCCAAGGTTTCCTTCGACGGCAATGCCCTCTTCCGTCATGAAGACGTCCGCGCCCTCCGCGACACGTCGGAAGAAGACGAAAAGGAAATCCAGGCTCACGAATATGACCTCGCCTACGTCGCCCTCGACGGCAACATCGGCTGCATGGTCAACGGCGCCGGTCTTGCCATGGCAACCATGGACATCATCAAGCTCTACGGCGCTGAGCCGGCGAACTTCCTCGATGTCGGCGGTGGCGCTACCAAGGAAAAGGTTACGGCCGCCTTCAAGATCATCACTGCCGATCCGGCTGTCCAGGGCATTCTGGTCAACATCTTCGGCGGTATCATGAAGTGCGACGTCATTGCCGAAGGCGTGCTTGCAGCCGTCAAGGAAGTCGGTCTGAAGGTTCCGCTCGTCGTTCGCCTTGAAGGCACCAATGTCGAGCTTGGCAAGAAGATCATCAACGAATCCGGTCTCAACGTCATCTCCGCCGATGACCTGGACGATGCCGCCCAGAAGATCGTGAAGGCAGTCAAGGGCTGATCGGGATGGCTTCTTCCTTCGCTCCAACGACTGCTCATCTTCGCCTCGGTGCCTTTGCAGGCGCCTGGGAAGGGGAAGAGCGTGTCGCGGCTTCGGCCTGGACGAAGGAAGGAACGGCAACCGCGCAGCTCACGGCCGAGTGTCTGTTCGGCGGATTTTTCGTCGAACAGCGCTACGTGCAGACGCGGGACGGCAGCACATCGTTCGAAGCCCGGAACATTCTCGGCTTCGATGCGGCGGACCAGGCTTACAAGCTCTATCAGTTCGATACCGTGGGCTTCGTGCCCGCCTTACCGGCTTCCGGCGAGTGGATCGACGACAAGCTTGTCCTGACCAAGGTCTCGCCGCGCGGTGCGCAGCGCACTCTCTTCCAGTTCGAAAATGAAGACTGCTACCGCATGGGCGTCACTTTCTCGCCCACCGGCAGCGATACATGGCAGGAGGTCGTCAGCGGCGTCTATCGTCGCGTTGCCTCCGCGTCTTCCAACCTCTCGTAACAAAGGCCTCGCATGTCTATTCTCATCAACAAAGACACCAAGGTTCTGGTTCAGGGCCTGACCGGCAAGACCGGTACCTTCCACACCGAACAGGCGCTTGCCTATCACGGCACGAAGATGGTCGGCGGTATCCACCCCTCCAAGGGCGGTGAAACCTGGACCGGCAAGGACGGCGAAAAGCTGCCGATCTTCAAGTCCGTCGCTGAAGGCAAGGATGCCACGGGCGCCAACGCCTCGGTCATCTACGTGCCGCCGGCAGGTGCCGCAGCTGCGATCCTCGAAGCGATCGAAGCCGAGATCCCGCTCATCGTCTGCATCACGGAAGGCATTCCGGTTGCCGACATGGTCAAGGTCAAGGATCGCCTGATCAAGTCGAAGTCGCGCCTGATCGGACCGAACTGCCCGGGCGTTCTGACCCCGAACGAATGCAAGATCGGCATCATGCCGGGCTCCATCTTCAAGAAGGGTTCGGTCGGCGTTCTCTCGCGTTCCGGCACGCTCACCTACGAAGCCGTGTTCCAGACCACCAATGAAGGTCTCGGCCAGACGACGGCTGTCGGCATCGGCGGCGACCCGGTCAAGGGCACCGAATTCATTGACATTCTCGAGATGTTCCTCGCCGACGACGAAACCAAGTCGATCATCATGATCGGCGAAATCGGCGGTTCGGCAGAAGAAGACGCCGCACAGTTCCTCAAGGACGAAGCCAAGAAGGGCCGCAAGAAGCCGATGGTCGGCTTCATCGCTGGCCGTACGGCACCTCCCGGCCGCACCATGGGCCATGCTGGTGCCGTCATCTCCGGCGGCAAGGGCGGCGCGGAAGACAAGATCGCAGCGATGGAATCGGCAGGCATCCGCGTGTCGCCGTCGCCGGCACGTCTCGGCAAGACGCTGGTGGAAGTCCTGAAGGGCTGAGCCTACCTATAGCAAGGCCGGACGGGACGGCATTCGCTTCTCCCGTCCGGCTTCGACATTCGCAAGTGCAGACCTGCGGCTTAACGGCCGCGAACGAAATACGGTCGCCGGGGATCCGAAAACCGGCAATGCAAACAAGTTGGGAGACGGGCGAAAGCGTCCGCAGATTCACCATGGCAAGGCAAGAAGCCAACGAGCAATTTCAGATCACCTCGTTCCTGGATGGCGCCAACGCTGCCTATATCGAGCAGCTTTATGCGCGTTATGAGGACGATCCTTCATCGGTTTCCGACGAGTGGCGGTCTTTCTTCAAGGCGCTCGAGGATAACCCCGACGATGTGAAGAAGGCAGCCAAGGGCGCCTCCTGGCAGCGCAAGAACTGGCCGATCCCGGCAAAGGGCGATCTGGTTTCCGCGCTCGACGGCGACTGGGGCATTGTCGAAAAGGTCATCGAGACCAAGCTGAAGGCGAAGGCCGAAGTCTCCGGCGCCTCGGCCGACACGACCGACGTCCTGCGGGCAACGCGCGATTCCGTCCGCGCTATCATGATGATCCGCGCCTATCGCATGCGCGGCCATCTGCATGCCAAGCTCGACCCGCTCGGCATCGCCGTACCGGTCGAAGACTACAAGGAACTGTCGCCGGAAGCCTATGGCTTCACCGAGGCGGACCTCGACCGAAAGATCTTCATCGACAACGTGCTTGGCCTCGAATTCGCAACCATTCGCGAGATGATCGAGATCCTCGAGCGCACCTATTGCTCCACGCTCGGCGTCGAATTCATGCACATCTCCAACCCGGAGGAAAAGGCCTGGATTCAGGAACGCATCGAAGGGCCGGACAAGGGCATCGCGTTCAATCCCGAACGCAAGAAGGCCATTCTGCAGAAGGTCATCGAAGCCGAGGGCTACGAGCAGTTCCTCGACGTCAAGTTCAAGGGCACCAAGCGCTTCGGCCTCGACGGCGGTGAATCGCTGATCCCGGCGCTTGAGCAGATCCTGAAGAGCGGCAGCCAGCTTGGCCTGAGAGAAGCCGTGTTCGGCATGGCCCATCGCGGCCGTCTGAACGTGCTGTCCCAGGTCATGGGCAAGCCGCATCGCGCCATCTTCCATGAGTTCAAGGGCGGCTCCTATGCGCCGGACGAAGTCGAAGGTTCGGGCGACGTGAAGTACCATCTCGGTGCCTCCTCGGACCGCGATTTCGATGGCGCCAAGGTGCACGTGTCGCTGACGGCAAACCCGTCGCATCTCGAAATCGTCAACCCGGTGGTCATGGGCAAGGCCCGCGCCAAGCAGGACATGGGTGCCACCGTCTGGGATGGCGACATCATTCCGCTGTCCGAGCGCTCCAAGGTCGTGCCGCTGCTGATCCACGGCGACGCGGCCTTCGCAGGCCAGGGCGTCGTTGCCGAAATTCTCGGCCTCTCCGGTCTGCGCGGCCACCGCGTTGCCGGTACGATGCACGTCATCATCAACAACCAGATCGGTTTCACCACCAATCCGGCCTTCTCGCGTTCGTCGCCCTATCCGTCCGACGTCGCCAAGATGATCGAGGCGCCGATCTTCCACGTCAACGGCGACGATCCGGAAGCGGTCGTCTATGCCGCGAAGATCGCGACCGAATTCCGCATGAAGTTCCACAAGCCCGTTGTGGTCGACCTGTTCTGCTACCGCCGCTACGGCCACAATGAAGGCGACGAGCCGTCCTTCACGCAGCCGAACATGTACAAGGTCATCCGCGCTCACAAGACGGTGCTGCAGCTCTATTCGCAGCGGCTGATCAACGAAGGCGTGCTGACCGAAGGCGAAGTCGAAAAGATGAAGGCCGACTGGCGTGCGCATCTCGAGCAGGAGTTCGAGGCCGGCCAGTCCTACAAGCCGAACAAGGCCGACTGGCTTGACGGCGAGTGGTCCGGTCTGCACACGGCAGATAATGCCGACGAGCAGCGCCGCGGCAAGACCGCCATGCCGATGAAGTCGCTGAAGGAAATCGGCCGCAAGCTGTCTGAAATCCCGGCTGGCTTCCATGCGCACCGCACCATCCAGCGCTTCATGGAAAATCGCGCCAACATGGTGCAGACGGGCGAGGGCATCGACTGGGCCATGGCGGAAGCTCTGGCATTCGGTTCGCTCGTCGTCGAAGGCCACAAGATCCGCCTGTCCGGCCAGGATTGCGAACGCGGCACCTTCTCGCAGCGTCATTCGGTTCTCTACGATCAGGAAACCGAAGAGCGCTACATCCCGCTCGCCAACCTGTCGCCGACCCAGGCCCGCTACGAAGTCATCAACTCGATGCTGTCGGAAGAAGCGGTTCTTGGCTTCGAATACGGATACTCGCTGGCCCGCCCGAATGCGCTCACGCTCTGGGAAGCTCAGTTCGGCGACTTCGCCAACGGTGCACAGGTCGTGTTCGACCAGTTCATCTCGTCGGGCGAACGCAAGTGGCTGCGCATGTCCGGCCTCGTCTGCCTGCTGCCGCATGGCTATGAAGGCCAGGGTCCGGAACATTCTTCCGCCCGCCTCGAGCGCTATCTGCAGCTCTGCGCTGAAGACAACATGCAGGTCGCCAACGTCACGACGCCGGCGAACTATTTCCACATCCTGCGCCGTCAGCTGAAGCGCGACTTCCGCAAGCCGCTGATCCTGATGACCCCGAAGTCGCTGCTGCGCCACAAGCGCGCCGTGTCGACCCTTGCGGAGATGGCCGGCGAAAGCTCGTTCCATCGACTGCTGTGGGACGATGCGGAAGTGATCAAGGACGGCCCGATCAAGCTGCAGAAGGACAACAAGATCCGTCGCGTCGTCATCTGCTCGGGCAAGGTCTATTACGATCTGCTGGAAGAACGCGAGAAGCGCGGCGTCGACGATGTCTACCTGCTGCGTATCGAACAGCTCTATCCATTCCCGGCCAAGGCGCTCATCAACGAGCTCAGCCGCTTCCGCAATGCGGAGATGGTCTGGTGCCAGGAAGAGCCGAAGAACATGGGCGCATGGTCCTTCATCGATCCTTATCTGGAATGGGTGCTCGCCCATATCGATGCCAAGTACCAGCGTGTTCGCTACACCGGCCGTCCGGCTGCCGCCTCTCCGGCGACAGGCCTGATGTCCAAGCATCTGTCGCAGCTTGCGGCGTTCCTCGAGGACGCGCTCGGCGGTTGAGGGGTTGCGCGATGACCGGTTTTCGTTTGAAGATCGCGTCGTCGCGCCCCAGCCTTCCGCATGATGCGACGGGGGAGAAGATTGGCCGCCATGCAGCAAGCAGCCTATCGCCAGGATCAAGCAAATGCCCGGTCGACCGCTGTCGTCGTCCGGGCACTCGCGTCGAGGCGTATCACCCGTCCCCCGGCCGTCTGTCGCCGGAATTCCATCCAACTCATAATGACGAAAATCAGGATTTGAACAATGGCCACTGAAATCCGCGTTCCTACCCTCGGCGAATCCGTCAGCGAAGCGACTGTCGGCACCTGGTTCAAGAAGGTCGGCGATGCCATCAAGGCCGATGAGCCGCTTCTCGAACTTGAAACCGACAAGGTGACGATCGAAGTCCCCGCACCGTCGGCCGGCACCTTGTCCGAAATCGTTGCCCAGGCCGGCGAAACCGTAGGCCTCGGCGCGCTGCTCGGCCAGATCTCCGCCGGCAACGGCGCTGTGGCTGCTCCGGCACAGGCTGCTGCACCCGCCGCTCCGGCCCCGGCCGCTGCTGCTCCGGTTGCAGCTCCCGCCGTCTCTGCCCCGGCTTCTTCCATGCCGCCGGCCCCGGCTGCTGGAAAGCTGCTTGCTGAAAACAATCTCTCCGCCGATCAGGTCGACGGCAGCGGCAAGCGCGGCCAGGTCCTGAAGGGCGATGTTATCGCGGCTGTAGCCAAGGCTGCTTCGGCGCCTGCCGCCGCACCGGCTGCACCCGTTGCCGCCCGTGCCCCGACCGCCGTCGAGGACGTCAGCCGCGAAGAGCGCGTCAAGATGACCCGCCTGCGCCAGACGATTGCCCGCCGCCTCAAGGATGCGCAGAACACCGCCGCCATGCTCACCACCTATAACGAGGTGGACATGAAGGCCGTCATGGACCTGCGCAACAAGTACAAGGACATCTTCGAGAAGAAGCATGGCGTGAAGCTCGGCTTCATGGGCTTCTTCACCAAGGCCGTCACCCACGCGCTGAAGGAACTGCCTGCTGTCAACGCCGAGATCGACGGCACCGACATCATCTACAAAAACTACTGCCACATCGGCATGGCTGTCGGTACCGACAAGGGCCTCGTAGTTCCGGTTATTCGCGATGCCGACCAGATGTCGATCGCCGAAGTGGAGAAGGAGCTTGGCCGTCTGGCGAAGGCTGCCCGCGACGGCACGCTGTCGATGGCCGACATGCAGGGCGGCACCTTCACCATCACCAATGGTGGCGTTTACGGTTCGCTGATGTCCTCGCCGATCCTGAATGCACCGCAGTCGGGCATTCTCGGCATGCACAAGATCCAGGAGCGTCCGGTCGCCATCGGCGGCCAGGTCGTCATCCGTCCGATGATGTATCTGGCGCTCTCCTACGACCACCGTATGGTGGACGGCAAGGAAGCGGTTACCTTCCTCGTGCGCGTCAAGGAAAGCCTGGAAGATCCGGAACGTCTCGTTCTCGATCTCTAAGGGGAGCGTTGGATCATGTCGACATGGCCCATGCGGACGCTGCGCGGATTGTTGTGCGCCGTCACCGCATGGGTGCCATCCTCCGCCAATGCGGGTGAGTTCGACATTTCCAAGCTCAGCAGCAATCTCGATCTGGCGTCGCTCAGCGACGCCGATCTTACCGCCCGCTCGATCAAGGTCCTTCGCATCGGCAAGGTGGAGCTGACCTCCGGGCGTATCGTCGCCAGCGATCCGCTTGTCGGGCCTGACCGGGCAGCGCTCGTCCGCACGGTTGACCCCGGCGACTATCCTGTGACGCTTTATGAAGCCTTCGGCCGCATTGCTGCGGCCGGCCTGCGCTTTGCCGAAGGCAAGCCGGTGCGTTGGGAACTGGCCCTGATCCCGGGCCAGGATATCAATTCGCTGAAGGGCGACGAGTTCTTCGGCTATCCCGTCGATGCCGGTCTCGGCTGCTACATGGATGCTGACACTTACGCACTGATCCAGGAGCGCGAAGAGCAGGTTCAGGCGGAGAAGGCGTCGTTCGATATCAATTACTATGACGATGTTCTGGCGTCGGAGTTGCAGATAAACGGCGACAAATATGCCATGCACCGGCCGGTAGCAGGCAAGCGCGGCAATGTCGCGATTTTCTGGAGTGGCTGGGGCGATGGTTTCTATCCGGTTTTCTGGGGGCTCGACGCCGACGGTCGGCCCCTGGTTCTGTTTACTGATTTCGGCGTAACCGAGAGTGCCGATGGCCGACGCGAGCCGGGAGGCGAATGATCATGCCGGCGATATCGACGACCATAAGACAGACGACTCTGTGCGGGGCGCTATTCGTTTTTGCGGTCAATCCGCTGTCTGCTTTTGCGGCTGAATGTGCGCAGGAAAAGGCCGTCTATGTCGACATGGACAATGCCTATGAGTTGCGCTTCGAGCCCATGGGGTCGGAATCATCCGTCAGCAACAGATTCAAGCTTGCCGTGCGCAATACCGCCGTCGTAGCCGAGGGCGTCGTCATGCGCACCGACGATCAGCTGCGCGCCGATGGCCGGATCATGTTCGAGTGCCCCGAGGGCGATGTGACCGGGGCGGATCTCAGGGCCTGCACCGTCTGGCAGGGCATGGTTTACGCCTCCGATCTGAAGGGCCATATTCGCGCGCTGCCAGCCGAAGGCGAAAGCGCGGCGGATCGGCTCTTTCTGCCGGCGCTCGGCCCCTCCATTAAGAAGTCGTCCCTCTGGGGCAAAGGCAAGGCGACCGTCGCGCCCTGGGATGTCCTCAGTTTGAAAGGATGCAATCAATGACCGATGATGCGCCTGTTCTCCTTGTAACCGGCGGCGGCCGCGGCATCGGTGCTGCGATTTGCCTGGCCGCCGCCCAGCATGGCTGGGCCGTGGCGGTCAATTACGCGTCCAGCAAGGAAGCCGCCGAGGCTGTGGTGGGGACGATCCACGATGCTGGCGGAAAGGCAATTGCGATCGAAGGCGATGTCGGCAAGCCCGAGGATATCAAATCCATTTTCGCCAAAATCGACGCGCATTTCGGCCGCATCGACGGGCTCGTCAACAATGCCGGCATCGTCGACGCCATACAACGCCTGGATGAGATGACGCCGGAGCGGATCGACCGCATGTTCCGCATCAATATCACCGGCTCGATGCTGGCGGCGGCGGAAGCCGTGCGCCGCATGTCGACCCGGCATGGCGGCAAGGGCGGGGTGATCATCAATGTCTCGTCCATGGCTGCCACGCTCGGCGGCGGCGGGCAATATGTCGATTATGCCGCCTCCAAAGGGGCGATCGACACCTTCACTGTCGGCTTGGCGCGCGAGGTGGCGGCCGAAAGCATCCGCGTCAATGCCGTTCGGCCCGGCATCATCGATACGGATATCCATGCCGCCGCCGGCTTGCCGGACCGGGCTCGGGACATCGCGCCGCAATTGCCGATGAAGCGTGCGGGAACCTCCGACGAGGTGGCCGACGCGGTCCTCTACCTGCTCAGCCCGCATGCATCCTATATAACGGGTGCCCTGCTCGATGTGAGCGGCGGCCGTTGATCAGAATGGGTAGGTGACATGCAGTATATTTTCGAATTCCTCGGCCTGATGGCGGTGTTCTCGATTTTCATCGTCGTTCCCGGCGCTGATTTTGCCGTCATTCTGCGCCAAAGCATCGTGCATGGCCGCCGCGCCGCTGTCATGACCGGGCTCGGCATGGGCTTCTCGCTGCTGTTTCACATCAGCTACACCATCCTCGGTCTCGGCCTGATCGTGTCGCAGTCGCTCATGCTGTTCAGCATGATCAAGTGGGCCGGTGTGCTCTATCTCGTCTATCTCGGCATCAAGTCCTTCCGCGAGCCGGGCTTCAAGGTCAATGAAATCGAGATCACCGATGCGGATCGCAAGCCGGTCTCCGTCTGGCGCTGCCTGGCGACGGGTTTCATCACCAATGTGCTCAATCCGAAGCCGGTGCTGTTCTTCCTGTCGCTATTCTCGACACTCGTTCATCACGACACGCCGGGGCTGATCCAGTTCAGCTACGGCATCGGCATGGCGACGGCGCTCGTCGCCTGGTTTGCAGGCGTCTCCACCTTCTTCACCGTCAAGCCGGTTCGCGATCGCTTCATCGCGTCAGGCAAATGGTTCAACCGCATCACCGGAGCGGCGCTCGTCGGCTTCGGCATCCGCCTCGCCCTGGCGCGGGCGGCCGACTAACAGAGATACAAAACAAGGAAATTAAGACATGTCCTACGATGTGATCATTATCGGAACCGGCCCCGGCGGCTATGTCTGCGCAGTCAAGGCGGCGCAGCTCGGCCTTAAGGTCGCGGTCGTCGAAAAGCGCGCGACCTATGGCGGCACCTGCCTCAACATAGGCTGCATTCCGTCCAAGGCGCTGCTGCACGCTTCCGAAATGTTTCATCAGGCCGGCCATGGCATGGATGCGCTCGGCGTCGAGGTTGCCGCACCGAAGCTAAACCTCGGCAAGATGCTGGCGCATAAGGATGCGACCGTGAAGTCGAACGTCGACGGCGTCGCCTTCCTGTTCAAGAAGAACAAGATCGATGCCTTCCAGGGCACCGGCAAGATCGTTGCCGCCGGCAAGGTTTCCGTCACGGCCGAAGACGGCAAGGTGACCGAGCTTGAAGGCAAGAACATCGTCATCGCCACCGGCTCCGACGTTGCCGGCATTCCGGGCGTTCCGCTCGAAATCGACGAGAAGATCATCATCTCCTCCACCGGCGGCATCGCGCTCGACAAGGTGCCGGGCAAGATGATCGTGGTCGGCGGCGGCGTCATCGGTCTCGAACTCGGCTCGGTCTGGTCGCGCCTCGGCGCCAAGGTCACCGTCGTCGAATATCTCGACAACATCCTCGGCGGCATGGACGGCGAAGTCTCCAAGCAGTTCCAGCGCATGCTCGCCAAGCAGGGCATGGAATTCCATCTCGGCGCCAAGGTGGTCGGCGTCGAAAAGTCGGGCAACGGGGCGAAGGTTACCTTCGAGCCCGTCAAGGGCGGCGACAAGGTCGTACTCGATGCGGATGTCGTTCTCGTCGCCACCGGCCGCAAGCCCTACACGGCAGGCCTTGGGCTGGAAGAAGCCGGCGTTGTGCTCGACAATCGCGGCCGCGTCGAGATCGACGGTCACTTCAAGACCAATGTCGCCGGCATCTATGCCATCGGCGATGTCGTGAAGGGCCCGATGCTGGCGCACAAGGCGGAAGACGAGGGCGTTGCCCTTGCCGAGATCCTCGCTGGCCAGGCAGGCCATGTGAACTACGGCGTCATCCCGAGCGTGGTCTATACGCAGCCGGAAGTCGCTTCCGTCGGCAAGACCGAGGAAGAGCTGAAGGCCGCAGGCATCGCCTACAAGGTCGGCAAGTTTCCGTTCACCGCTAACGGCCGCGCCCGCGCCATGCTGGCAACGGACGGTTTCGTCAAGATTCTCGCCGATAGGGAAACGGATCGCGTTCTCGGCGGCCATATTGTCGGCTTCGGCGCTGGCGAGATGATCCACGAGATTACCGTTCTGATGGAGTTCGGCGGCTCGTCCGAAGATCTCGGCCGTACCTGCCATGCGCATCCGACCATGTCGGAAGCCGTCAAGGAGGCCGCGCTCGCGACCTTCTTCAAGCCGATCCACATGTAAGAACCGGCATCCCAGCCGAGCAGGGTGCTGGGATTGCAATGCAAGCTTGATGATGCGATGAACAGGGGCTCTTGTGCATCGCATCATCGAAGCTCTCCCACTCACCGAAGTAAGCATGTCACGCCAAATCCCAGCTATTTCCGCATTCCTACAACTTTTCATTGTCGCGGCCTTCACAATCCTGCTGAATGGTGTGCTTCCGGCTCATGCCGAAACACCCTTCGTCGGCTGGCCGCAGGCCGCCAGCGATCTGCCCGCGGAATCCGGTGTCCGCTTCGGCATGCTGCCCAACGGCATGCGCTTTGCGATCATGCACAATGCGACGCCGGCAGGTCAGGTGGCGATCCGCTTCCGCATTGGCGCTGGCTCGCTGCAGGAACGCGATGACCAGCAGGGCCTGGCGCATTTCCTCGAGCATATGGCGTTCAAGGGCTCGACGCACGTTCCGGAAGGCGAGATGATCCGCACGCTCCAGCGCCTCGGTCTGGCCTTTGGTGCGGATACCAATGCCTCGACGAGCTATGGCGAAACCGTATATTCGCTGGATCTGCCCGAAGCCGATGTCGGGACGGTGTCCACCGGCCTGATGCTGATGCGCGAGACGGCGAGCGAACTGACGCTCAATGCCGGCGCCTTCGACCGCGAGCGTGGCGTCATCCTTTCCGAAGAGAAGCTGCGCGACACGCCACAATATCGCGGCGGGATCGGCTTCCTCAATCAGCTGCTGCCGGGCCAATTGGTGACGCAGCGGCCGCCCATCGGCAAGACCGATATCATCAGCAATGCCCCGGTCGATCTGGTTCGGGACTATTATCGCACCAACTATCGGCCGGAGCGCGCCACGCTGATCGTGGTCGGCGATATCGATGCCGCGGCTATCGAAGCAGACATCCGCAACCGTTTCGGCAATTGGACATCGAACACACCAGCGCCGGCCGCAACCGATCTGGGCGTTCTCGAAAAACACGGTGAGCGCGTCGGAACCGTCGTCGTGCCCGGCAGCGCCACCCGTGTGCAGATCGCCTGGACTCGACCATACGATGCGTCCCAGGATACGGTTGCCAAGCGCCGCCAGCAGGTGATCGAGGGGATCGGTCTTGCGGTCCTCAACAGACGTATCTCCGTTTTGGCGCAGCAGCCCGATGCGCCCTTCGTCACCGCGCAGGCCGGCGCTCAGGATGTCCTGAAATCCGCTCGCGTCATGATGATTGCTGCTGATACCAATCCGGACAAATGGCAGGCGGCCCTTGCAGCCATCGATCGGGAGCAGCGACGGATTGCAGAGTTCGGTGCAGCGCAAAGCGAGATCGACCGCGAAATTACCGAATACCGGTCGATGCTGCAGGCTGCTGCTGGCGGTGCGGCGACGCGTACAAGCCCCGATATCGCGGGATCCCTGGTCTGGAGCGTCGGCGAGAGTGTCGTCTTCACTTCGCCGGCGGACGACCTTTCGCTGTTCGATGCCGCAACAAAAGGGCTGACTGCGACCGAGGTCAACGAAAGTCTCCGGCGCGCCTTTGCAGGCAATGGTCCGCAACTGGTGCTGCAGATTCCGCAAATGCCCGAAGGCGGCCTCGCTGCCGTCGAAAAGACCTATGCGGACTCTCGCGCTACGCCGGTTACGGCGCCGTCGCAAACGGCAGCCGTCGAATGGCCCTACACCGATTTCGGAAAGGCGGGAGCTGTCGTCGAGCGGCGTGTGGTCGACGACCTCGGCGTCACGATGGTGCGCTTTGGCAATGGCGTGCGCTTGACCGTCAAGCCGACCAAGCTTCGCGCCGACGAAATACTGGTTCGCGCCAATATCGGCGGTGGTCGGCTCGATCTGCCGCATGACCGGCCGCTGCCGATCTGGGCGTCGTCGTCGGTTCCGCTCTCCGGCCTGAAGGCCATCGGCTACGAGGACATGCAGAAGGCTTTGGCCGGAAAGGTCGTCGGCAGTGATTTCTCCATCCGGGATAACGCCTTCAGGTTTGAAGGGACCACGCGACCGAGCGACCTGGCGACGCAATTGCAGCTTCTGACGGCCTATGTGTCCGATCCGGTCTATCGCCCCGACGTCTTCAAGCGGGTGCAGCAGGCCTATCTGAACAGTCTTCCGCAGCTTCAGGCGACGCCGGGCAGCGTGGTTGGCCGCGATCTTCCCGGCCTTCTGCATTCCGGCGATCCGCGTTGGACCTTCCCGGAGCGGGCGCAACTGCTCGATGCCAAGCCGGAGGATTTCGAGGCGTTTTTGCGGCCCTATCTTTCCAAGGGGCAGATCGAAGTCATCATCGCCGGCGATGTTGAGGTGGATGATGCCATCCGCATGACGGCCGAGACCTTTGGCGCGCTGCCGGCCCGGCCTGATGCGCAGGGACAGGCCGGCAATGGCGACCGGCTCTTTCCGGCGCCGACCGCAGAACCGGTCGTGCGGCTTCAAGACGGGCGAAGCGACAATGCCGGCGCGCTGGTCGCCATGCCGATCGGCGATTTTCTCTCCGACCTGCCGCGCGCTGCTGCGGCCAACATCGCCGGAGCGATCTTCCGCAATCGTCTGATCGATCAGTTCCGCGTTGCCGAGGGCGCGACCTATAGTCCCCAGGGCGATGTCGATCTGTCCAGAGCGATACCGGGCTATGGTTTTACCTATTATTATGTCGAGACGACTCCGGCCAAGGTCGACCATTTCTTCGATCTTGTGGACAGGATTGCCGCCGATTTGCGGGACAAGGATGTTTCGCCGGACGAACTCACGCGGGCAAGGGCTCCGATCGTTGAGGAGATCAAGCGCTCGCAACAGACCAATAATTATTGGCTGGAGAGCCTCAGCAATGCCCAGACCGACCCACGGCGTCTGGAACGGATTCGCGGCAGCGTCGACAACTACCAGTCCCTGACCGCGCAGGACGTCCGCACGATCGCGACGAAATACCTGAAGCGGGAGACGGCATGGCGCCTGAAGATTTTGCCGGCGAATGGAGCGGCGGTTCGCTAGCCGGCCGCACCTCTGGTAAATTGTCGCAGCTGGCATTTGCGCGTTCTGGTAGATTTGCCGATGTGGTAGCTTGCAGACATCGAAGTGACAGGTGAGATGATGTCTGCAAGACCCTTGATGGTGAAACCGCTTATGCCGCACCCGGCGCTGCCGGGCGCGGACTGGGCGGATTGTTACGAGTTGCAGGTTCCGAAATCGGATTTTACGGCAATTGCCGCGGCGCGCGCGATGCTCGTTCGCTTTCCGCTCTGGGTGCGGCTATTGCTGAAGTTGCGCGATTCGGTGACGTCCATGTTCGGATTGAAGTCGTCCGGCAGCGCGGCTGGGGATGGCGTGGAAACGATCGGCTTCTTTCCCGTCGTCAGCAAATCGGACAATCAGGTCGTGCTCGGATTTGACGATCGTCATCTCGATTTCCGCGTCATCATCGACGTGCGGGATGATGCCCAGGGCCACCGGCTGGTCGATGCGACGACGCTCGTGAGACGCAAGATACTGCTCGGGCGGATCTATATCGCGGTGATTGCGCCGTTCCACCGGCTGATCGTTGCAAACATGCTCGCCAGCTTCGGCAAGCGTATGAGTACGGTCAGTTTACGGACGTCACCGTAAAGCCCTGCTTGCGCAGCAGCGCGATCAGGCCCTGGTCGCCGACGAGATGAAGCGCGCCGACGGCGATGAAGGCGTTGCCCTTGTCGAGGATCGGGGCGGAGCGATCAGCCATCACTTTGTTGCGGTCGAGGATGATGCGCTGCTCGAACGCGGCGCTGTCGCCGTCCGTGATCTTCTGGTTCGGCTCGATGACCTTCAGCATCGGCACCATCGCGCCGATATTGCCGGCGAGATAAAGCTCGGTCATCGTTTCATTGACGTCGTTGATCTTGTTGCCGAGCTCGAGCGTCTGGATCAGCGACTTCAGATGCAGTTCGGTCGGCAGGTCGCTCATGGCTTTGGCTTGTTCGGCCAGTGTCTCGAGGCCCTTGACTTGCTTGCCTTGGGCTGCGGCGTCGCTTGCCAGCTTCTGATCGAGGAATTTCGCGCCGGCGGTCTTGCGACGAATTTCGCAGCCGGTCATTTCGAAAGAGCTCGCGATCAGCCAGGGCTGCATGCGGGAAACGGCGGCAAGGACAATGCCGCGTTCCTTCAGCCCTGCTTCGAGACGCGCATTGTCCTCGGGGGACAGATGCTGGCTGATGGTCGAGCCATCGGTGAGCATGGTCAGGGACGGATTGGCGAAAAGGGTGGCAGCCGCCTTTTTGTCATCGAGAATTTCATCGGATTCGACGACGATCGTGTCGGTTGAGGCCACAGCCTCCGCCGCGCCCTTCGGCATGGTGAGCACCCGCGAATCGGAGACGTGCATGGTGCCGAGCAGCCATGAGGGCTTCAGGCCCGGCTTTTCGATCTTCCAGAAGATGCCCTTGCCGTTTTCCACTTTGTCACCGGCGGCGATGATGGAGGCGTATTTGGTGGGATCGCTCTTCTGCAGCTCCGCCATCAGATCCTTGCCGCCGCAGCTGTCGGACGCTGTCTCACTGGCAAGTAAGGTTGCGATTTTGGCTACGTCGTCTTTCTTGAGACTTGCCAACGGATTTTTGTCGCTGCGGCTATCGGATGTCGTCTGGTCGGCTTGGGCCGGCCGAAGCGTCAGCATGGTCGCGATCAGCAGGATCGCCAGCACGAACGGAAAGGCTGTGGCAAGCCACAGCAGGATGTCGCCGAGCGTCGGCTTTATCGACCGCATCGTCTTGGATCCGAGGGTAGAAATCATCAAAACCTTCCGTTCGCAGAGGGCATGATCCTTAGCGCTCGAAAGCGGCTTTCGGGAGGCATGCCGGGACTAGATTCTGCTTTATGCGCACCAGACGGAGATTCCCTTAACGCAAGGGGTTAATCTTTCCTTACGCGCGGGGATGGGCGCGGTCGTAGACTTCGAGAAGCCGCGAGGAATCGACGCCGGTATAGACTTGGGTCGTCGACAGGCTGGCATGGCCGAGCAGCTCCTGAATGGTGCGCAGGTCGCCGCCGCCTGCCAGCAAATGGGTCGCGAAGGAATGGCGAAGCGCATGCGGCGTCGCGGTATCCGGCAGGCCGAAGGCGCCGCGCAGTTTCTGCATGCCGTGCTGGATGATGCCCGGTTGCAGCTTGCCGCCGCGGGCACCGCGAAAGAGCGGACCGTCCGCATCGAGGTGGTAGGGGCAAATCGCCCGGTAATGATCGACCGCCTCGACGACGATCGGCAGCAGCGGCACCAGCCGTGTCTTGTTGCCCTTGCCGGTGATGCGCAGGGAGGTTGCGCCTTGCGGCATGTCCTGCGGCTTTAGATCCAGCGCTTCGGAAATGCGCAAGCCGCAGCCATAGAGCAGGGTCAGCACGGCCGCGTCGCGTGCGGCGATCCAGGGCTCCTCATGCAGCTGCGCCTCGTCGCTGACGACGGTGATCGCCTGGGTGTCCGAGAGCGGCTTGGGCAGCGATTTCGGCTGTTTCGGCGAACGCACCGCGGCTGCACCGGCAGCATTCACCAGGCCTTTCTTTTCGAGGTAACGCAACAGTGAACGAAGGCCGGCAAGATTGCGGCCAAGCGAACGCGCTCCTGCGCCATCCTTGCGACGCGCAGCGAGAAAGGCGCGAAAGTCCGCGGGGCGCAGAGCCTGGATATCCTTGATGGTCGCCGGACCACCGAGATGGCCGGTCAGGAACATCAGAAACTGCCTGGTATCGCGTTCATAGGCATTCAGAGTGTGAGCAGCAAGCCGCCGTTCCTGGCCAAGCGCTTCGAGCCAGCGGTTGCGTTCCGCCATCAACCCTGAGTCGGCGATGATCAACAAATCGTTCAGTGGAAACCCCCTTGAAATTCGGATTCCTTCTGCCACTTTGAGGGAAGGAAGGTTATGGAATCACTAACTTTCCCGCTGCTTCCGGCGCGTTTCCCCCTCGTGCTGCGGGTATTGCTACATTTAAAAACAGCATATGGGCCGATCCGGGATCTTCAGCGGTTCGGTTGTCATGTGCGAGGCGTTCGTCATGCTTCGATCATATTCGATTGCGATAGAATATATCCCAACCATTCAGGACACTTCATGGCGCGTCGCGGTTCGATAACTGCACTGGGACAGTTGGCAGAGGCGATCGCTTTGGTGTCCCAGGGGCAACCGGGACATATAGTCGATACTTTGATCGCCGAGCGCGGTCAGAAGATCGTTCGCAATCCGCTCTGGCCGTTGATGCGCCCGTTTCTCTACACGCTGCTGCGCTATAACAAGGCGATCGAATTTGCCGATGATGTCGCCAAGCTTTCGGGCTTCCAGTGCTTCGAATATATGAGCGATCTGCTGCGGCTCGACATCGGCGTTACCCATGCCGACCGCATACCGGCTGCTGGCGGCTTCATTCTCGTCAGCAATCATCCCACAGGCATCGCCGATGGCGTCGCCGTCTTCGATCTCCTGAAGTCGCGCCGGCCCGATATGATGATCTTTGCCAACCGGGATGCAGTGCGGGTCAATCCGCGTTTCGCCGAGATGATCATTCCGGTGGAGTGGCGCGAGGAGCACAAGAGCAAGCCGAAGACGCGCGAGACGCTGCAGCTGACCAATCGCGCAGTTGCCGACGGTAAGGTCACCGTGTTGTTTCCGTCCGGCCGCATCGCCTATTGGGCGAACGGCAAGCTGAACGAGCGTCCCTGGAAGACATCGGCCGTTGGGCTGGCGCGAAAATACAATCTGCCGATCCTGCCCGTGCATCTGACGGCGCGCAATTCCGGCCTGTTCTACTGGTTCGCAAAATGGTCGACCGAGCTGCGCGACATGACCGTCTTTCACGAGCTGCTCAACAAGCGCGGCGACCAGTTCGATTTCCTTGTCGGCAACCTCATTCCCGTCGAGCATCTGGACGGCGATGTCAACGAAGTGACGAAAGCGCTGGAGAAGCATACGGTCTTCGATCTTGCGGCCGACAGCAATGCAACCTTCTCGCCGCTTGTTCTACCCAGACGGGACGAAACCCTGGTTTCGCATTCTCTTTGATACGGGAATCGGCTAAACCGCGTGGCATGCAGCTACGCTCCATGTTTGCCCGGAATTATCGTTCCCTGCGCTCGATCCGCATGGATCTCGCCAGCGTCAATCTGTTCATCGGCGAGAACGGTGTCGGCAAGTCCAACCTCTATCGCTCGCTGCAGCTCGTGCAGGCTGCCGTTCGCGGCAGGCTGGCGCATGAGATTTCCAGCGAGGGCGGTATGTTCTCAGCCATGTGGTCGGGCAAGCGGCGCTCGCATGAGTCGGCGCGCATCCGCTTCGACGTCGAGCTGCTCGACATGGAGCGGGCGGCGACCTTCCGTTACTCGATCGAGGCGGGTATGCGGCCGCCGCCTCCTGCAGCGGGCTTTCCGCTGGAGCCGCAGATCAAGACCGAGGAGCTTTCCGTCGAGGCTGGCCGTCGGCCGGTGACGATGATGAAGCGCGACGGCTCCGGTATTTCGGTGCGGGGAGAGAGCGGCCGCATGGAGCAGCACCGCGAGCAGGCTTTGACGTCTGAAACGGCGATCGCTCTGCTGGGTGATGCCGGGTATTATCCTGAGGTCGGCACCTTCCGGCGCGCCGTCGATGCCTGGCGCTTCTATCATGGCTTCCGTACCGATCGCGGCTCACCGTTGCGCGCGCCGTGCCTTGCGGTGACTTCTCCCATGCTGGACGAAGACGGCGCCAATATCGCCGCCGTCTTCGCCACTCTCGTGCATACGCGGGAAGATACCGTCGAGCTTGATCGGGTTCTTGCCGCAGCGCTCGGCGGGGCGCGGCTTGTCGTGCCGGAGCCGCAGGAAACGGCGGATTTCGGTCTGATGCTGCCGGAATTTCCCAACCGCGTCTTCCAGCCGCGCGAGCTGTCCGATGGCCAGATTCGCTTTCTTGGTCTTGCCGCAGCGCTGATGTCCTATCGCCTGCCGCCGCTGATCGCGCTTAACGAGCCGGAGGCGAGCCTGCATCCGGACATGTTGCCGCCACTTGCCGATATGATCGCGCAGGCGGCAAAGTCCAGCCAGATCTGGATCGTTACCCATTCGGAGGTTCTGGCGCAGGCGGTGCGTGAACGCTGCGGCGCAAAGCCACGCCGCGTGATCCGCGAAGACGGCTCCACCTGGATCGACGGCATGCGGCTGACCGGCGTGATCGACGATGACGATGAATAGCGACAATCCGGCAATGCGGGTTTTCTTTTGCGCTCGTCCGGGGCATGGTCTGGCGCAATGAGCAAAGATTCTTCCGATCTGTTCGGTGCGCTTTTCGAGGCGGCGCCCGCAAAACCTGTGATGAGCCGTACGGTTCCTGTTCTCGTGCCGATGCCGGCGCCGAGGGCCTATTCCTATGCCGTGCCTGAAGGCATGGCGGTGGAGCCGGGGTCGGTCGTGCAGGTACCGCTTGGGCCAAGGCAGGTTATCGGCGTCGTCTGGGATGGCGACGATGATGGCGGTGTCGATCCGAAGAAGCTTCGGCCGATCAGCCATGTCTTCGATTGCCCGCCGCTCGGCAAGCATATGCGCGATTTCATCGACTGGGTTGCCGGCTATACGCTGTCGCCGCCAGGGCTTGTGGCGCGCATGGCGCTCAGGGCGCCGGCTGCTTTCGATCCCGAACCGATGATCGAGGGATTGCGCTTCATCGGCGGGCAGCCGGAGCGGTTGACGCCAGCGCGCGCCAAGGTGATGGAGATTGCCGCAGACGGGCTGTCGTGGACGCGCATCGGCTTGGCGCATGCAGCCGGTGTGTCCACCAGCGTCGTCGACGGGCTGATCTCACAAGGCATTTTCGAGACCATCTTCCTGCCGCCGCCCCCCGTTGTCGCCAAGCCCGATCCCGAATTCATTCCCTCCCGGCTGGAAGGCCCGCAAAAGGATGCGGCCGACGAGATATTGGTGGACGTGCGCAAGGGCGAGTTCGCCGTTTCGCTGATTGATGGCGTCACCGGCTCCGGCAAGACGGAAGTCTATTTCGAGGCCATCGCCGAAACTTTGCGGCGCGGCAAGCAGGTGCTGATCCTCTTGCCGGAGATCGCGCTGACGGCAAGCTTTCTCGAACGCTTTCAGGATCGTTTCGGTGCCAAACCGGCCGAATGGCATTCGGATCTCCCGCCGCGCATGCGCGAGAAGGTTTGGCGTCAGGCCGTGACGGGCGAGGTGCGAGTCGTCGCCGGCGCGCGTTCGGCTCTCTTCCTTCCTTTCGAGGATCTCGGCCTGATCATCGTCGATGAAGAGCATGATCCTGCCTATAAGCAGGAAGACCGCGTCTATTATAATGCGCGCGATATGGCCGTGGTGCGCGGCCGCATCGGCGATTTCCCCGTCGTGCTGGTGTCAGCCACGCCTTCGGTCGAAAGCCAGGTCAACGGCCAAAGCGGGCGCTACACCACCATCCACCTGCCGACGCGCTTTGGCGATGCGGCACTTCCCGACCTGCATCTGATCGACATGCGACGGCACGCGCCGGAGCGCGGCGGCTTTCTCTCGCCGGTGCTGATCCGCGCGATCGGCAAGACGGTTGCCAAGGGCGAGCAGGCGCTATTGTTCCTCAACAGGCGCGGCTATGCTCCGCTGACGCTTTGCCGGGTTTGCGGCCACCGGTTCCAGTGCCCGCAATGTTCGAGCTGGCTGGTGGAGCACCGGTTTCGCGGCCAGATCCAGTGCCATCAATGCGGTTATGCCGAGCGCACGCCGGAAGCGTGCCCGGAATGCGGCACGCTCGATCATCTCGTTGCCTGCGGACCGGGCGTCGAGCGCATCGCCGAGGAGGTGGAGCGTCATTTCCCCGAAGCGCGGACCATCATGCTGTCTTCCGACATCATGGGCGGCGTCAAGCGGCTGAGACTGGAGCTCGATGCCATCGCCAAGGGCGAGGCCGACATCGTCATCGGCACGCAGCTCGTCGCCAAAGGACACAATTTTCCGCTGATGACGCTGGTCGGCATCGTCGACGCCGATCTCGGCCTTGCCAATGGCGATCCGCGTGCCGCCGAGCGGACGTTCCAGCTTCTGTCACAGGTGACGGGACGCGCCGGGCGAACCGGATTGAAGAGCCACGGGTTGCTGCAGACGTACCAGCCGCAGCATCCCGTGATGCAGGCGATCGTCTCCGGCGATGCCAGTGCTTTTTACGAACGCGAGATTTTGGAGCGTGAAAGAGCCATATTGCCGCCCTTCGGCCGGCTCGCCTCGATCATCGTCTCGGCCGATAGCAGGCAGGATGCGGAGACCCACGCGCGCGGCTTGCGCAACGCCGCGCCGCAAGTTTCGGGCATATCGGTGCTCGGCCCGGCAGAAGCGCCGATCGCGCTTGTACGCGGGCGGCATCGTTTCCGCTTGCTCGTGCACGGCCGGCGCAATTCCGACATGCAGGGCTTCCTTCGGGCCATGCTGGCGCAGTCACCGAAGGAGCGCGGCTCCGTGCAGGTGCAGCTCGATATAGATCCGCAAAGCTTTCTGTGAGAAACTATCAGGATACATAGACAGTAATCTGAACAGTTCTCGTTGCAGGGGGCATTATTGTCGAAGCTTTTATGCGTCGTCGCATCCGTCTGTTTGGCAGCATCGTCAGCTCAAGCGGAAATTCCTAACTTCTGCAAAAATAGTCCTATCTACAAGCCGGGCGAGCCGATCGACGGGCGCTTCATGGGCATCCCCTACGTCATCATGATGCACACCCTTGCGGAGAAGTATTGTGGAGCTGCCCATATCTCTATGAAAGAAAAGGTTCTCCGTACCATTCGGAAAGGGGGCTGTGGTCCAGACACTGAGATATACGCCAGCGTTGAGAGAGCAATCGCAGATGCCGAGGGTATGGATTTGCCGCGAATCGTAAACGATGGCAGAGCCAATCCAACCTTATCATCCAAAGCCGTCCGTCAGCGCGCAGCAGCGATGGCAAAGGATTTAGGGGGATGTTCAACGCTCTTAAAAGTACACGACGCTGTTGATTTGAGTGCAGATGGTAAATAGGGCGCTTTTCATTCCTTAAAGCATCGTGTCATAAGACGCCAAATCATTGACGATTTTAGGGGCGACCGATGGAGCTTTATTTTCCGACCGAATTCGGCGAACGGCTTGCCTACTGTTCGGCCGCCGTCTCAGCGTTGATCGGCCTCTTCCTGATGTTCGCGCCGGGCTATACTTATCGCATCCTCAAGCTTCAGGTGCGCGAAGGCCAAACCGAGGCCTATGGCGAGGCTCGCTCAGCGGGCGGCTTTATGCTCGGTTTCGGGTTGATGGCGATCCTTTTGGCGCAGCCGATGATCTACCTTGCCCTCGGCGCCTCCTTCGGCGTCGCGGCTTTCGGCCGCATCCTGTCGCTTATGTCTGATCGTGGCAGTATATTTTTGAGCCTTCTCCTTCTGGTTGTGCAGGCGGTTCTCGCTGCGCTACCTTTTCTCTATGGGCTTGGCTATATTTGAGCTGAAAACAGCTTTGGCGAGCCTTATTTGCCCGCGCTATCCCCATGCTTTTGAATTTTTGCCATCATAAATTCGCCCGAATGGCGCATTCGGCGAATACGCGTGTTGCGAGTCTCAATATCCTATGTTAGACGAACCCCGAATTTCGGATGAAGCGGGAGCGCACTCCTGCTGATTTCTGGGGGAAATCAAAACGAATTCAAGGGCATATGGCTTCCGTTATCCGGGAGTCGAGTTCTTGGGTTGAAATCAGGGAATTTTGTGCCCGTGGCAGACACATCCCAGCATGTTTCTGGCGTTGCAGAACGATATGCCTCGTCGCTGTTCGAGTTGGCCCTTGAAGAAGGCGTCGTGCCGGCAGTGACCGCCGATCTCGATCGGTTTCAAGCCATGCTCGACGAGAGCGACGATCTGAAGCGTTTCGTTCTCAGCCCGGTCTTTTCGGCCGATGAGCAGGTCGGCGCGATCCAGGCGCTGGCAACGAAGGCAGGCTTCGGCGCCTACGTCACCAATTTCTTGAAGCTTGTGGCCAGCAATCGGCGCCTCTTTGCGCTGCCGGGCATGATCAAGGCTTTCCATATCATCGCCGCTCAGCATCGCGGCGAGATTTCCGCCGAGGTCACCTCGGCGCATGCGCTCACTCAGGCGCAGGAAGATGAATTGAAGGCGGCGCTGAAGGGCGTCACCGGCAAGGACGTGGCAATTGCCGTCACGGTCGATCCGTCGATCCTCGGCGGTTTGATCGTCAAGGTCGGTTCGCGTCAGATCGATACGTCCCTTCGCACCAAACTCTCCACCCTTAAGCTTGCATTGAAAGAGGTCGGCTGATGGATATCCGCGCCGCGGAAATTTCCGCAATTCTGAAAGATCAGATCAAAAACTTCGGCAAGGAAGCTGAAGTCTCCGAAGTCGGCCAGGTTCTCTCCGTCGGTGACGGTATCGCCCGCGTCTACGGTCTGGACAACGTCCAGGCCGGCGAAATGGTCGAATTCCCCGGCGGCATTCGCGGTATGGCCCTGAACCTTGAAGCCGACAACGTCGGTGTGGTTATCTTCGGCTCTGACCGCGACATCAAGGAAGGCGACACCGTCAAGCGCACCGGCGCCATCGTCGACGTTCCGGTCGGTCCGGAACTGCTCGGCCGCGTCGTCGACGCGCTCGGCAACCCGATCGATGGCAAGGGCCCGATCAATGCGACCCGCCGTTCGCGCGTCGACGTCAAGGCTCCGGGTATCATCCCGCGCAAGTCGGTTCATGAGCCGATGTCGACCGGCCTCAAGGCCATCGACGCCCTGATCCCGGTTGGACGCGGCCAGCGCGAGCTCGTCATCGGCGACCGTCAGACCGGCAAAACCGCCATCATTCTCGACACGATCCTGAACCAGAAGGCCATCCACGATGCCGGCCCGGACAGTGAAAAGCTGTACTGCGTCTACGTCGCCGTCGGCCAGAAGCGTTCGACCGTCGCCCAGTTCGTCAAGGTGCTCGAAGAGCGCGGCGCATTGAAGTACTCGATCATCGTCGCCGCGACCGCTTCCGATCCGGCTCCGATGCAGTTCCTGGCACCGTTTGCCGGTTGCGCCATGGGCGAATACTTCCGTGACAACGCCATGCACGCCCTGATCGGTTACGACGACCTTTCGAAGCAGGCTGTTTCCTATCGCCAGATGTCACTTCTGCTGCGCCGCCCGCCGGGCCGCGAAGCTTACCCGGGCGACGTTTTCTACCTGCATTCGCGTCTCCTCGAGCGCGCTGCAAAGATGAACGACGATAAGGGCGCCGGTTCGCTGACGGCTCTTCCGGTCATCGAAACGCAGGGCAACGACGTTTCGGCCTTCATTCCGACCAACGTGATCTCGATCACCGACGGCCAGATCTTCCTCGAAACCGACCTGTTCTACCAGGGCATCCGTCCGGCCGTTAACGTCGGTCTGTCGGTTTCGCGCGTCGGTTCGTCCGCGCAGATCAAGGCGATGAAGCAGGTTGCCGGTTCGATCAAGGGCGAGCTCGCCCAGTATCGTGAAATGGCCGCCTTCGCCCAGTTCGGTTCCGACCTCGATGCCGCAACGCAGCGTCTGCTGAACCGCGGTTCGCGCCTGACGGAACTCCTGAAGCAGCCGCAGTTCTCGCCGCTGAAGACGGAAGAGCAGGTTGCTGTGATCTTCGCTGGCGTCAATGGCTACCTCGACAAGCTGCCCGTCAACCAGGTCGGTAAGTTCGAGCAAGGCTTCCTGTCGTACCTCCGCTCGGAAGGTAAGGAAATCCTCGACACCATCCGCACCGAAAAGGCTATCAGCGACGCGACGAAGAGCAAGCTCACCGCTGCTCTCGACAGCTTCGTCAAGTCTTTCACGTAATCGGGCTAAGCTCTAGGACGGACCAAGGATGCCTTCACTAAAGGATCTGAAAAACCGGATCGCCTCCGTCAAGGCGACGCAGAAGATCACCAAGGCGATGAAAATGGTCGCCGCGGCGAAGCTTCGGCGTGCGCAGGAGGCGGCCGAGGCCGCCCGGCCTTACTCGCAGCGCATGGCCGCTGTTCTGGCCAACATCTCGGCTGCCGTCAGCRWYGCTGACGGTGCGCCGTTGCTGATGACCGGAAGCGGCAAGAGCGATGTGCATCTGCTCGTCGTCTGCACGGCCGAACGCGGCCTTTGCGGCGGCTTCAATTCGCAGATCTCGCGTTTCGCTCGTGATCATGCCCGTAAGCTTCTGGCCGAAGGCAAGACGGTGAAGATCTTCACCGTCGGCAAGAAGGGCTATGACGTGCTTCGCCGCGAATACGCATCGCTGATCGTCGAGCGCAAGGAACTACGCGACGTCAAGCGCATCGGCTTCGACAATGCCGACGCCATCGGTAAGCGCGTCATCGAAATGTTCGAAGCTGGCGAATTCGACGTCTGCACGCTGTTCTATTCCGAATTCAAGTCGGTGATCAGCCAGGTGCCGACGGCGCAGCAGCTCATTCCGGCTTCGGCTCCCGCCGTCGTCGAAGAAGATGCGGCCCACAAGGGCGCCGTCTACGAATACGAGCCGGATGCGGCTTCGATCCTCGCGGACCTGATCCCGCGCAACATCTCCGTCCAGATCTTCCGCGCGTTGCTCGAAAACGTCGCCGGCGAGATGGGTGCCAAGATGAGCGCGATGGACAATGCGACGCGCAACGCTGGTGAGATGATCAACAAGCTGACGTTGAGCTACAACCGTCAGCGCCAGGCACAGATCACCAAGGAATTGATTGAAATCATTTCGGGCGCGGAAGCGCTCTGAGGTTAGGGAAAGAGGGTAAGAATATGGCTGACGCAGCTACCCCCGCAGGTTCTGTCGGTAAGGTTACGCAGGTTATCGGCGCCGTTGTGGACGTTGCTTTCGACGGCGAACTCCCGGCGATCCTGAACGCGCTTGAAACCGACAACAACGGCAATCGTCTGGTTCTCGAAGTCGCACAGCACCTCGGCGAAAACTCCGTTCGCACGATCGCCATGGACTCGACCGAAGGTCTGGTTCGCGGACAGCACGTCAAGGACACGGGCGCGCCGATCTCGGTTCCGGTCGGACATGAGACGCTGGGTCGTATCATGAACGTCATCGGCGAGCCGGTCGACGAAGCAGGTCCGCTGAACACTGCAAAGAAGCGCGCGATCCACCAGGATGCTCCGTCCTACGTCGAGCAGTCCACGGAAGCGCAGATCCTCGTCACCGGCATCAAGGTCGTCGACCTTCTCGCTCCTTACGCAAAGGGCGGCAAGATCGGCCTGTTCGGCGGCGCCGGCGTCGGCAAGACCGTTCTCATCATGGAGCTGATCAACAACGTCGCCAAGGCGCACGGTGGTTACTCGGTCTTCGCAGGCGTGGGTGAACGTACCCGCGAAGGCAACGACCTTTACCACGAAATGATCGAATCGGGCGTCAACAAGCATGGCGGCGGCGAAGGCTCCAAGGCTGCGCTTGTTTACGGCCAGATGAACGAACCGCCGGGTGCTCGCGCTCGTGTCGCTCTGACCGGTCTGACCGTTGCTGAAAACTTCCGCGATGAGGGCCAGGACGTTCTGTTCTTCGTCGACAACATCTTCCGCTTCACGCAGGCAGGCTCGGAAGTGTCGGCTCTGCTCGGCCGTATTCCTTCGGCCGTGGGCTATCAGCCGACGCTCGCCACAGACATGGGTCAGATGCAGGAACGCATCACCACGACGACGACGGGCTCGATCACTTCGGTTCAGGCCATTTACGTTCCCGCCGACGACTTGACCGACCCGGCGCCGGCTACCTCGTTCGCCCACCTGGACGCAACGACGGTTCTGTCGCGCTCGATCGCTGAAAAGGGCATCTACCCGGCTGTCGACCCGCTCGACTCCACCTCGCGCATGCTCGACCCGCTGGTCGTTGGCGAAGAGCACTACGAAATTGCTCGTAAGGTTCAGTCGACGCTGCAGCGCTACAAGGCCCTGCAGGACATCATCGCCATCCTGGGCATGGACGAACTTTCCGAAGACGACAAGCTGGCTGTTGCCCGCGCCCGCAAGATCGAGCGCTTCCTGTCGCAGCCGTTCTTCGTCGCCGAAGTCTTCACCGGCTCGCCGGGCAAGCTTGTTGCGCTCGAAGACACGATCAAGGGCTTCAAGGGCCTCGTCAACGGCGAATACGATCACCTGCCGGAAGCTGCCTTCTACATGGTTGGCTCGATCGACGAAGCGATCGAAAAGGCCAAGAAGCTGGCTGCCTAATCAGGCCAATCCATCGGCGCGCGGCATTGCCCGCGCGCCCTTGCCTTGCGAATAAGACAATCGAGAAGTGACGGGCCATGGCTGACAATTTCAATTTCGAACTGGTTTCTCCGGAGCGTCTGTTGCTGTCGGAACAGGTCATCGATGTCGTCATCCCCGCGACCGAAGGCGAGATGACCATCATGGCACATCACGCGCCGACCATGACCACCATCAAGCCGGGCCTCGTCAAGGTGCATTCGGCTTCGGGCAGCAAACAGGATTACGTCGTTTTCGGCGGCTTTGCCGATATCCTGCCGACCGGCTGCACGCTGCTTGCCGAATCCGCCGTTCCGGTTGAGGACATGAGCCGCGACGAGCTGGATCGCCGCATCAATGCCGCCAAGGCCGAACTCGAAGATGCGCTGCATCACGAGCACAAGTCGCGCCTGGAGCATTTCATCATGGAACTCTCGCATCTGCGCGGCTCGATCCCGCAGGATTGATGCGATCCAAAATCACCGAATGAAATAGAAGCGGTCCTATGGGCCGCTTTTTTGTTAGAAGACCCGGGCCATCCTCGTCTTTCGATAGGCTCAGGATGAGGATGGAGCGGATCCGGTCCTCAACACGGCTTGCCGCTCTTTGGCGGCAGTGTGAGAAGAGCAGCCCTCAAGGTGAGGTGGCGCGGCCGCACCTCGTTCGAATCGCCGACTCTCACGGCGGAGTCGGCAAGGATATTCCTCCCGAATTCGTATCAGACCTGTTGGCCCCGCAGCAGGAACCGGTGCAACTGGACCGCTTCGGCAGAGAGCGAGCGGAAGCGCGGCGCGCCGAGATAGTATCCGAAGCCGCTTTCCACGCGGTCGTTGCCGATCGTGACGAGCGCGCCAGACTGCAGATATTCCTCAATGAGGCCAAGGCTGCCGAGCGCTATGCCTTCGCTCCTGAGTGCGGCTTCCACCGCCATGATGTAGGTCGAAAAGGAAAGCCGCGGTCTCGGCAGCTTGCCCTTCAAAGGATCGCCGATGCGGCCGAACCATTGGCGGAAGCTGATCCAGTGGGCGTTAGCGCGTTCGTAATCAATGAGATCGAGCGCGGCGATATCGACTGCCGTCAGTGCCTGCGGGTCGAGGCCGCGGACCGCCAGGTAGTCCGGCGAGGCGATCGGCACCAGCACCTCTTTCATCAGCGGCGTCAGGCTCCAGCGCGGATGTTCGCCTGTGGAATAGATGATGATGAGATCGTTGTTCTCCGAGGCAAGTTCGGAATGGACGTCCGTCGTCAGCAGGCGCACGGAGATGCCCGGGCTCTCCTTGCCGAAATCCCTGAGCCTTTGCCCAAGCCAGAGATGCGAGATCGAACCGCTCGCCGCGATCGAGATGATTTCGCCCGTGCCTGTGCGAAAAGGCTCCAGGCTCTCCTCGAGATATTCGAGTGTAGCGCGCACGCGCTGGAACAGCCGCTCGCCATCCGGCGTCAGCGCCAGATTTCGGCCGCGCCGGGTAAAGAGCGTTGCGCCGAGATGATCCTCAAGCCCCTTGATGCGGCGGCTGACGGCGGCCTGGGTGATATTCAGCTCCCGGCCGGCACGGGAAAAGTTCATTGCGCGCGCGGCCGCGTCGAAAACGCGGAAGGCCTCCAGCGGTATTTTCTCTAGCATCGGCTCTCCATAACTTCAGATCATCAATATTCCCGATAATTGCCCGGATTTGAAGATCTGAAATTGTGATGCAGGATTGTGACATCATTTTCAGCCGCTTTTCCAAGGGGATCCCTCGTGTCCTTTTCCATTTCCGCCATTCCTGACATTCGCTTCGGTGAGAATGCGCTCTCCGGCCTTCCCGCGGCCGTCAAATCCTTCGATGGCGTTGGCACGGTTCTGCTCGTGATCGATGCCTTCCTGGCACAGTCGGGCCTTGCGGCCAGGATCAGTGGCGAGCTCGCCGAAGCGGGCGTGAAGACGCAGGTTTTTTCCGATTTTGCCGGTGAGCCGAAGCTTGCGCATCTGCATGCGGCGATAGCTGCGGGGCAGGGCGCCGATATGGTGATCGGCGTCGGCGGCGGCTCAGCGCTCGACATCGGCAAGATCGTCGCCTGCTGCATCGCTTCCGGCGAGGATCCGATGCATTACGCACTGGCGGCCAATCCGCTGCCCAAGAATCCGCTGAAGAAGATCATGGTGCCTACCACGGCCGGCACGGGTTCGGAGACATCGGCAACGAATATCTTCGCCGGGCCCGAAGCCAAGAAGCTCTGGATCTGGGGACCGGAGACGAAGGCCGATCTCGTCATTCTCGATCCGGCTCTGACGAAAACCTTGCCTGCCAACCTGACTGCATGGTGCGGCCTCGATGCCTTCATCCATGCCTTCGAGGCAGCCACGAACCGCAACACGCATCGCGGCGCGCAATTCTATGCGCATCAGGCGTTGCGGTTGATTACCGACGCCCTGGAGACGGCCGTCAAGCAGCCCGATGATATGGCGGCACGCGGCGATGTGCTACTGGGCTCCTGTTTCGCCGGCATTGCCATCGACAATTGCGGCACGGCGATCGCGCACAATGTCAGCCACGCATTGGCGGGCCTTGGCCCAGTCCATCATGGCCTCGCGACGGCGCTTGGCTTCGAAGCGACACTTGCCTGGCTGGTCGAGGCGGATACCGTCGACCTTAATGCGGCCGCGAAGGCATGCGGCGTCGAGAGTGCTGCTGAACTTCCTGCGTTCGTCTCCGGCTGGATGGATCGCTGCGGTATCACGCGCTCACTTCCCGCTGCTTTCAAGCCCTTCGATGATACCGATCTTGCTCGCGAGATGCGCGCAACTGAAAACCAGCCCATGCGGCGCTCGACGATCCGCGATGTGACGGATGCCGACATCGACCGCTTTGCCGCCGCCATCATGGCGTTGCCGAAAGGAATCTGAGATGACCAAGAACTATACGCGCGACTATTGGGAAAGCGTTCTCTCCTGCCTGAAGCCCGAAGGGCGTCACTTCATAAACGGCGCTCATCGCGCCGCCACTTCGGGCGAGACCTTCACCCGCATCCGGCCAATGGATGGCAAGCCTGGCGCCGAGCTCGCTCGCGGCAATGCTGCCGATATCGACGCAGCCGTTGCTTCCGCCCGCGCCGCGTTCGAAAGTGGTGTCTGGCGCCGGAAGGAGCCGCTGGAAAAGAAGAAGATCATGCTGAAATGGGCCGAGCTCATTCGTGCCCATGGCGATGAACTGGCCATGCTCGAGACGATCGATGTCGGCAAGCCGGTCATGGCGTCGCTGACGGTCGACGTGCGCCTCTGCGCCGACGGCATCCAGTTTTACGGCGAAATGATCGACAAGATGTATGACGAGATTGCGCCGACCGGCCCGAACGCTCGGGCACTGGTGCGCAAGGTGCCGCTCGGAGTGATTGGCGCGATCACGCCGTGGAACTATCCGATGATCATCGATGCGTGGAAGCTAGGACCGGCAATCGCCGCGGGCAATTCCGTGGTGCTGAAGCCGGCCGAGCAGTCCTCGCTTTCGGCGATCCGCCTTGCCGAACTTGCAGTCGAAGCGGGCTTGCCCGCTGGCGTCTTCAACGTGGTGACGGGCTATGGCGAAGAGACAGGCAAGCCGCTGGCACTGCACATGGATGTCGACATGATCGCCTTCACAGGCTCGACCGAAGTCGGCAAGCTGATCATGGGCTATGCGGCGCAATCGAACGTCAAGCGCGTGGCACTGGAGCTCGGCGGCAAGTCGCCGCTCGTCGTCTTCGAAGATGCCGATCTCGATGCAGCTGCCGTCGCTGCGGCCTGGGGCTGCTTCTATAATTCCGGCGAGACATGCCACGCTTCGACCCGTCTGATCGTGCAGCGTTCGGTACAGGACAAGCTGATCGAGAAAATCGAGGCGGTCACCCGCTCCGATATCGCGCTCAAGCATCCGCTCGACCCCTCGGCGCAGATCGGCGCCCTGATCGAGGAAGAGCACATGAACAAGGTGCTAGCGATGATCGCAGCCGGCGAGAAGGAAGGCGCGCGCCGTGCCTTCGGAGCCGAGCGCGTCTTGAGCGAAACCGGCGGCTACTACGTCTCGCCGGGCGTCTTCGTCGACATGACCAACGACATGAGCCTAGCGCGGCAGGAGATTTTCGGGCCCGTACTGGCTGCCATTCCCTTCGATACGGAGGATGATGCGCTGAGGATCGCCAACGACACGATTTACGGCCTTGCCGGTGCCGTCTTCACCAAGGATATGGACCGTGCTCACCGCTTTTCCGAAGAGATCCATGCGGGTACGGTGTGGATCAATACCTACGACATGTCGAACTTCGCGACACCGTTCGGCGGCTTCAAGCAGTCCGGTTTCGGCCGCGACCGTTCGGTGCATGCGATCGATAAATATTGCGATTACAAGACGATCTGGCAGCAGTTCGGTTGAGGATTGAAATCGGCATGATCTCTTTCGAGGGATCATGCCCGGAGGATAAAGGGGAGCCATAATGAGCAAGATCGTTTCCATCGAAATCACCCATCACCGCCTGCCGCTCGATCCGGCGTTCAAGGCGAGCTGGGATGGCCGTCCGCGCCGGCATTTCGATGCGACCATCGTGCGCGTCAGGGATGATGAGGGCCGGGAAGGCATCGGCTCCGGCGATCTCATGAAGGGCTTCGAGGGCCATGAAGACCTGTTCATCGGGCAGGACCCACGGCACCTCGAGCGCCATTATGAAGTCCTGTCGCATATCAACTTCCACTATGGCCGCTGCTGGCCCATGGACCTGGCGCTGTGGGACCTCTCCGGCAAGATTACCGGCGAACCGGTGTGGCGGATGCTCGGCGGGCGTGCCAGCCGCGTGCGGCTCTACGCGTCTTCCGGTGTGCTGCGCGAACCCTCGGCCATGGCCGATCAGGCCGAACGCTATATCGACGAAGGCTTCCCGGCCATGAAGGTGCGCTTCTCCTCGTCTTCGGGCGGCCGTGGCGGCTGGCGCGAGGACGTCAAGGCGCTGGAAGCGATTAGGGCCCGCGTCGGCGACCGGCTTGAGCTCATGGTCGACTGCAATCAGGGTTGGCGCATGCCCTGGGATACGACCTTGCCCTGGACCTTCAAGGACGCGCTGGCCGTTGCCAAGGAGTTGGAACGGCTCGGCGTCTACTGGATGGAAGAGCCGCTTTATCGCTCCGACCGCAAGGGCATGAAGGAATTGAAGCAGGCAACGTCGGTCAGGATCGCCGGCGGTGAGATGACGCGCGAACTCTACGAGTTTCGCGACATCATCGAAGAGCGTGCCTTGGATGTCATCCAGCCTGATGTTGCGCTTGTCGGCGGTATTACGGGTTGCCGGCGATTGGTCTATCAGGCCCGCGAGGCGGGCGTGCAGTTCACGCCGCATTCCTGGACGAACGGCATCGGTGTGTTGGCCAATGCGCATCTGACTGCCGGCGTCGGCGATGCCGCATGGCTCGAATACCCCTACGACAATCCGGAGTGGAGCGAGGCCCGCCGCGACTATCCGATGGCGTCCCCGCTCAAGCACGATGCCGGCTGGCTGGATCTGGGCATTGCCCCGGGGCTCGGCATCGTTCTCGACGAGGAGCGCTTGAAGGCGACGCGCATTTAAGGGAACCTGCGCCCGCGTTATCCTTTACCGGCCCGTCATGCGATGGCGGGTCGTGTCATTCTGTTTTCCCTGGTGCGAGCCCATCGCATGACGGGGCGTTCGAGCAGCACATAGCTCAGTGTGCCGATGGCAAAGATGATGGCGGTCGCGACGAGGCTCGAGGTGATCCAGCCACCCAGCACGTCATCCGAGCCGGTGCCGAAGGTCCAGGGCATGAGCTTCTGCATCATTGTCAGAACGATGTCCTGCCAGACATAGACACCGAAGGAGACGGTGGCGATATAACGGCTGAGGCTGTTGTCCAGCAGCCTTGCCAGTAGTCGCGACTGCGGGAGTGTGCAGAGGGCGGCGGCGACGGCCAGAGGCAACAGCGGAAATTGATAGGGAATGCCGAGCCACGCATAGCCTTCTCCCGGACCGCCGATGGATTGCGGCAACTGCCATGCTCCCATGACGATCGCGAGCGCCCCAATGATGTCGTAGATCACGGAGCGGCGCGCGGGAACTATGGTCTGGACTCCGGCGGCCAATACGCCGATCGCGAAAATCGCGAAGAAGCCAATCGGGTTGTAGCGTGGCATCCATTCCTTGGCACCGCCCTGGAAGCTATATTGCCATCCCCGCCCGGCGCTGTCTGTCGGGAGATAGGTAACGACCAGCCAGTGGCCAACCAGCGATATTGCGATGATACCGATCCAGAGCAGGCGGTTGACGAAGACGGAGCGTGATCTCACTTTGGCATTGAACAGCACCATGAAACCGACCGGCAAGAGAACATAGCAAGTCGTCTCGAGGGGGATCGACCATAGGGGACCATCGCCCTGCACCGGGAAAAAGGTGCGCCAATGCCATTGGCTCATCAGGAAGAAGCCGGCGATGTAGCGGCCGACCAGTTCTGCGTCGAGCGGAAAGCCATAGACCGTGAAGCTGATCGCGAAACCGACTGTCAGGGCGAACCAGAAGCCCGGCAGGATACGTGCCGCGCGGCGCATGGCGTAGATCCTCAGTGACGGTAACGGCTGGGCTCTATCCAGCGCCTGCCAGAAGGGGCGCGAGAGAAGAAAGCCGCTGAGAACGAAGAAGACCGAGACGCCGTGATTACCGAAGCGCGCGATTATGAAGGTCATGTCCAGAGCTGGGGGAATTTTGTAGAAATTCATTCGAAGAACGAGATGATGCACAAGCACCATCAGACATGCGACGGCGCGCATGAAATCCGCTCCTCCCAGGCGCTTGTCGTTGTCCATCCCTGCACCGCTGCAACTGCCTCTCTATTGGGTTAGGTCATCGCGGCGATTTCGGCAAGACAGATCCTTGAAAGCATGACGCCCGAACCTTTGTGCGAGGTCCGGGCGTCAAGCCGGTCTTTCGCACCTGCCAGAAACGAAAGACCGGATTCTTATCTTGCGGAAAAGGGTCAGGCCGCGATCGAGCGATAAGGGCGCATGGCGCGGGCCGGTTTCAGCGCGGCGCTCCACCAATTCAGTCGCGCGATCAATCGAACCAGCGACTGACGCGCCTCGATCGGATTTGCAAGCGTGCCGTCTTCGGCAAACCTGCCCCAGGGATTGGCGAAACTGACCGTGTCGCGCACCGTCACGGCGTGCAGCTCGGAAAAGACCAGCCGCAATTGCTCGACGGCGCGCAAGCCGCCGGAGATGCCGCCATAGGAAACGAAAGCGACCGGTTTGCCGTGCCACGGCTCATAGACGAGATCGAGCACGAATTTCAGCGAGGCCGTGAAGCTGTGATTATATTCTGGCGTGACGATGATGAAGGCATCTGCGTCCGAAAGCCGAGCGGAAAGGGCGGTGACGCCAGCGTGCTCGCGATCATGCTGGAATGGCAGATCGAATGCGAGGGGATCGATCACGTCGATCTCGATGAGGGGGTAGTGCACCAGCTCTCGGGCGACCCAATTGACAACCCGATCGCATAAGCGGCCTGGGCGGGTACTGCCATAAACGATTGCCAGCCGGGTCGATTCTGTCATGCCTTGCTCCTGCTTTACGTGGTTTGGAGCTGGGTTTATAGAACCTCAAGTGTGGTTGAGGTCAATAGAGCAAATGGCAAAAATCGAGTCCGGTCAGTTTTCCAAACTGCTGACGGTCGGTGAGGTGGCGGCGCGAAGCGGTATGGCCGTTTCGGCGCTGCATTTTTACGAGGCGAAAGGGCTGATCGAGAGCCAGCGCAGCCGTGGCAACCAACGGCGCTATCCCCGTGAGGTGCTGCGCCGTGTGGCGATCATCAAGGTGGCGCAAAGAGTTGGCATTCCGCTTGCGGAGGTTCAAGCGGCTCTGCAATCGCTGCCGCAGGGGCGCACGCCGTCGGCTGCTGATTGGAAAGTGCTGTCAGCCCGCTGGAAGGACGATCTTGATGCCCGGATCCGACGCCTGCAGGGGCTGCGCGATCAGCTCGACGGCTGCATCGGTTGCGGCTGCCTCTCGATGGACAGCTGCCCGTTGCGAAACCCCTGGGACAGGCTTTCCGAAGAAGGTGCAGGCCCCCGCTTGCTCGATCCCGAAGATTGAGCCGAAAGCTTTATGCGTGAACGCGGCTGCCGGCCATGTAATCGTCAAGCGCGGCGGCTTCTTCTTTCGACAGATAGAGGCCCTTCTTGGAGCGGCGCCAGAGAATGTCAGCGGCGGTGTAGGCCCATTCGTGTTCGATCAGATATCGCACCTCTGCCTCGTAGAGGTCGCTTCCGAAGCAGCGGCCGAGATCGGCAATCGCCTTCGCATCGCCAAGGATCATTGCTGCCCGTGTCCCGTAGCGGCGAACGAGGCGGCGGGCATGCGAATCGGTCAGGAACGGACAGCGTGATTTCAGCTTCGAGACTTCCGCCTCATAGCCGCGAACCGGAAAGTCGCCGCCCGGCAGCGAACTCTTGGCCGTCCAGGGCGTGCCTTTCAGGCCGATGGCTTCGCCGATCTTCTCCAGCGCGTGTTCGCCCAGGCGGCGATAGGTGGTGAGCTTGCCGCCGAAGACATTGAGCAGCGGCGCCTGGCCCTCTTCGCCTTCGACCTTCAATACGTAATCGCGCGTTGCCTCCTGCGCCTTCGAGGCGCCGTCGTCATAAAGCGGGCGCACGGCCGAATAGGTCCAAACGATATCCTCCGGCCGCACCGGCTCCTTGAAATATTCGCTGGCGGCGTTGCAGAGATAGGTGGTTTCCTCGTCGCTGATCTTCACATCCTTCGGATCGTCGTTGTAGTCGCGATCCGTGGTACCGATGAGGGTAAAATCCTGCTCATAGGGAATGGCGAAGATGATGCGGTTGTCCGGGTTCTGGAAGAAATAGGCGCGGGGGTCGTCGAACTTCTTGCGTACGATGATGTGGCTGCCCTGGACCAGGCGGACATTGTGCACCTGGTTCTTGCCGAAGGCGTCGGAGAGAACGTGATCCACCCAGGGGCCTGCGGCGTTGACCAGCATGCGCGACCGGAACAGGCGCTTCTCGCCGCTAATGGTGTTTTCCGTTTCGATTGCCCAGACGGTGCCTTCACGCCGAGCGGAAATCACTTTCGTTCGCGGCATGATCGTCGCGCCACGATCGGCGGCGTCGCGCGCGTTCAGCACCACCATGCGGGCGTCGTCGACCCAGCCGTCGGAGTATTCGAACGCTTTGGTGAAAAGCGCCTTCAGCGGCTTGCCGGCTGGATCCCTTTTCATGTCCAGCGTCGCCGTCGGCGGTAGCAGCTTTCGCCCGCCGAGGTGATCGTAGAGGAAGAGGCCGAGACGGATGAGCCAGGCCGGCCGGATGCCGCCCTTGTGGTAGGGCAACACAAAGCGCATCGGCCAGATGATGTGCGGCGCCATGGCCCATAGCACTTCGCGCTCCATCAGGGATTCGCGCACGAGGCGGAATTCGTAGTGTTCGAGATAGCGCAAGCCGCCATGAATGAGTTTGGTGGCGCCGGATGACGTGCCGGAGGCGAAGTCGTTCATTTCGGCAAGTGCGACCTTATAGCCACGCCCGGTGGCGTCACGGGCGATGCCGCATCCATTGATGCCGCCGCCGATCACGAAAATGTCGTAGACCTGTTCGCTCACTCGCCCCTCCGCAAAGGCCAGCCATCTCTTGAAGATGGAAAATCGAAAGATAATCCATCTAAAACGAAACAGATACGAATGTCAAACGAAGGTTTCGTGACCGAAACCGCGCCAATCAGATTGGCCGGCGGGAGGTTTCCACGAGGCGCACACCATGTTCGGCTGCGATGGCGCGCACGGATTCGATGTTGCATTCGTCTGTGACGAAGGTGTGAACCTGCGAGAGATGGCCGATCCGCACCGGGGCGGTGCGTTCGAACTTGGTACCGTCGGCGACGAGGATGACATGCCGGGCATTGGCGATGATGGCTTGCGCCACTTTCACTTCGCGAAAATCGAAATCGAGAAGCGCGCCATCGGTATCGATTGCCGATGCGCCGATCACGGCATAGTCAACCTTGAACTGCCGGATGAAATCGACGGCCGCTTCGCCGACGATACCGCCATCGGAGCCGCGCACGACACCGCCGGCAATGACGACCTCGATCGACGGGAAAATGCGCAACTTATTGGCGACGTTGATATTATTGGTAATCACCATCAATTCGTGGTGCCCGAGCAGCGCCTCGCCGACGGCTTCCGTCGTCGTGCCGATATTGATGAAGAGCGAGCTGTTGTTGGGGATCAGGCCGGCAGCAGCCCGGCCGATTGCCTGCTTTTCGGGTGCGGCGATCGACCGGCGCGCCTCATACTTCACATTCTCGGTGCCGCCGGGGAAAATCGCGCCGCCATGCACGCGCGACAGCACGCGGCCGTCGCAGAGGTCGTTCAGATCCTTGCGGATGGTCTGCGGCGTGACCGAAAAGCGCGCCGCCAATTCTTCAACCAGCACGCGCCCTTCCGCCTTGGCGATTTCGAGGATTTCGGTCTGGCGTCCGGACAGGAACATGGCTTTCGCTCCCCTTCTTTCGTTTTTTTGTCATCATATGGTAAAGTGAAAATTCCGCAATTACCGGCGCGCGAATAGTGCGATTGGGGAGGTTATCGTGTTTCATCCGAAGCTATTCGAAAATCGCAACGTCGTGGTCACCGGCGCCGGCCGAGGCATCGGACTGGAAGTCGCGAGGCAGTTTCTCGATTGCGGTGCCCATGTTCTCGTCCATATCGGTCGCGACTCAGATCGCGAGCTGCCGGATTATCTGATGGAAGCGGCGGCGGATCGCCGCGCCTTCCTCATCGCGGGTGATTTCTCCGCCGGCCATGGTGTACGCAATTTCGTCACTGCCGCGGGCGAACGCTTCGATCGAGTCGATGTGCTGGTCAACAATGCCGGCACCATGGTTGGCCGCTTTCCTGCCGGCGAGTTGACGGACGAGCAGTATGAGAAGATCGTTCATCTCAACCAGACGTCCGTCATGGAAGTAACACGGGGATTGTTGCCGCTGCTGCGGGCAGCGGGAGAGGCCGCGATCGTCAATACCGTGTCGATTTCCGCGCTGACCGGCGGCAGCCCCGGCTCCGCCATCTATTCCGCATCGAAGGCCTTCGTCGCAACCTATTCGAAAGCACTGGCGCGGGAGCTGGCGCCCGACGGCATTCGGGTGAATTGTGTTTCGCCCGGCACGATATCGACCGACTTCCACGAGCGCTATTCGTCCAGGGAAAAGCTGGAGCAGACGCGCAAATCCATCCCGCTTCAGCGCCTGGGAACGCCCGGAGACTGCGCTCCAGCCTACCTTTTTCTCGCCGCGCCGACGCTCTCCGGTTACATTACCGGGCAAGTGATCGAGATCAATGGCGGCCAGCTTATATGCTGAAAAGTCGGACCTTTTTTGGTTTTCGGGTCTTTTTTAAATCAACGTAGGGTTTGATGATATTATAAGCATATCTCTATGTGAGTTCTCACTAGAGGCAGTGATATGTCGTCGTCTCCACTGCAAGGTGGTGCTGCGGAGCACAATGTCGAGGAAATGACAGAGAAGGCGCGCAAGGCGAGCGCTTTGCTGAAGGCTCTCTCGCATGAAACCCGGCTGGCTATTCTTTTCATGCTGGCCAAGCGTGAAAAGACCGTGATGGAGCTCGAAGCGCTTCTCGACCTGCCGCAGGCGGTGGTTTCACAGCATCTGGCGCGTCTTCGCCTGGACAAGCTCGTCGATACGCGTCGCGAGGGGCGGCTCATTCACTATGCGGTTGCAAGCTCGGAAATCTGTTCTGTGGTCGATGCGCTGCGGGAGGCTTTCTGTCCGGCGATTGTTGAGGCTTGAAGCAGGTTTGCATGTTGCGCTCGCAAAGTTGCCGGTCTAACTCTTTCGTGTCGGGAGAGTAGCATGATCGATAAGCTGGAATTCTTCATCGCGCTTGCGAATCAGAAGCATTTTGGCCGCGCCGCCGAGGAATGTGGCGTGACGCAGCCGACATTGTCGGCCGCCATCAGGCAATTGGAAGATCAGCTCGGCGTCATGCTCGTCAGCCGCGGTTCGCGCTTCCAGGGGCTGACGCCGGAAGGGCAGCGCGTGCTGGAATGGGCCAGGCGCATCGTTGGCGACAGCCGGACGATGCGCGAGGAGATGCGGGCGGCCCGCAAGGGCCTTGCCGGCCACATCCGGATCGCTGCCATTCCGACGGCGCTTGCCATGGTGCAGAAGATCACCACGCCTTTCCAGGAACGGCATCCGGACGTCACCTTTTCCATTTTATCACGCAACTCGCTCCAGGTTCTGAGCCTGCTCGAAAATCTCGAGATCGATGCCGGCATTACCTATCTGGAAAACGAGCCGCTCGGCCGCGTCACCAGCGTACCGCTCTATGCCGAACGCTACCACCTCATCACCGCAGCAGGCAGCCCGCTCTCGGAGCGTGCGAGCGTGACCTGGAAGGAAGTCGGCGCTCTTCGGCTTTGCCTATTAACGGCGGACATGCAAAATCGCCGAATCATCAACCGGCATCTGGCCGAAGCCGAGGTCGTCGCAAAGCCGACGCTCGAATCCAATTCGATGATCGTGCTGTTTTCTCACGTCCAGACCGGCCGCTGGGCGAGCATTATGCCGAAGAATATTGCCGATTCCTTCGGTTTTCCGGCAGATATCCGCAAGATTCCCATTACGGAGCCGGATGCCGAGCATCTGGTCGGGCTGGTTGCCACGCACCGCGAGCCCTTCACGCCGCTCGTCTCCGCCCTGCTGCATGAGGCACGATTGCTTGCGGAAGGCGCTCATGCTTGATAGAAATTTTCTATCAAGCGACGGGACTGCCTTATTGATCCTTTGCCTCTCGCCTGCGACGCTTGTTCCAGGTGTGCGCCGATCGCGCACCCAGTGGAGATGCCGCATAAGCCTTTCCGGGATTGCTGCAGCGATTGTCGGATTATGCGTGGGAGGCTGTATATGAGTTTGAATCTGGGTGCGGGCGAGATTGCAGCCCGTGCCGGCACCATCATCGATAGCATGAAATCGATGGAAGGGCCGCTTTTGCCGATCCTGCACGGGATTCAGGAGGAATTCGGCTATGTGCCGCCGGACGCGCTGCCGCTGATCGCCAAGGCTCTGAATCTGTCGCGCGCCGAAGTGCATGGCGTCATGACCTTCTATCATGACTATCGCGACCACCCCGCCGGTCGCCATGTCCTGAAGCTCTGTCGCGCCGAGGCCTGTCAGTCGATGGGCGGCGATGCGATAGCAGAGCGCGTCAAGCAGCTGCTGGGCATCGATTTTCATCAGACGACGCTCGATGGCAGCGTTACGCTCGAGCCTGTCTACTGCCTCGGCCTCTGTGCTTGCTCTCCGGCCGCGATGCTGGATGGAGAGCTTCATGGCCGGCTGGATGCTGAGAGCGCCGAAGACCTCGTGAAGGAGGCGCGCCAATGACCCTGACCATCTATATCCCCCGCGATGCTGCCGCCCTTTCGCTGGGTGCGGAGAAGGTGGCGAAATCAGTCGCGCAGGAAATTGTCAAACGCGGTCTCGATGCGCGCATCGTGCGCAACGGCTCGCGCGGCATGTTCTGGCTCGAGCCCCTGGTCGAAGTCGAGATCGAAGGCAAGCGCATCGGCTATGGGCCGGTGAAGGCAAAGGATGTGTCGGCTTTGTTCGATGCCGGGCTCGCTGAAGGCGGCGGGCATCCGCTCTGTCTTGGGGAGGTCGAAAACCTCCCCTTCCTCAAGGAACAGACGCGCCTGACCTTTGCCCGCTGCGGCATTACCGATCCTCTTTCGCTGCACGATTATGAAGCGCATGGAGGCCTCAAGGGGCTGCGCCGTGCCATTGGCATAGCGGCCAGCGATATCGTCAAGGAAGTCACCGATTCCGGCCTTCGCGGCCGTGGTGGTGCGGGCTTTCCGACCGGCATCAAATGGAAGACGGTGCTCGATGCGCCGGGTGACCGCAAATACATCGTTTGCAATGCCGACGAGGGCGACAGTGGCACTTTCGCCGACCGGATGATCATGGAAGGCGATCCCTTCGTGCTGATCGAAGGCATGGTGATTGCCGGCCTTGCGACGGGGGCGACCAAGGGTTTCGTCTATACACGCTCGGAATATCCGCATGCGATCGCGGCGATGACCGAAGCGGTCGAAATCGCGCGCAAGGCCGGCATTCTCGGAGCCTCGGTGCTCGGTTCCGGCAAGGCTTTCGATATGGAGATCCGCACCGGCGCCGGCGCCTATGTCTGCGGCGAGGAAACGGCGCTCCTGAACAGCCTCGAGGGCAAGCGCGGCGTCGTGCGCGCCAAGCCGCCGCTGCCGGCGCATAAGGGCCTGTTCGACCGTCCGACCGTCATCAACAACGTGATTTCGCTCGCCTCCGTTCCCGTCATCATGGACAAGGGCGCTGCCTTCTACCGCGATTTCGGCATGGGCCGTTCGCGGGGCACGATCCCGCTGCAGATCGCCGGCAATGTCAAACATGCCGGTCTTTATGAGACGGCCTTCGGCCTGTCGCTCGGCGATATCGTCGACAAGATCGGCGGCGGCACGGCGACCGGGCGGCCGGTCAAGGCGGTGCAGGTGGGTGGGCCGCTCGGCGCCTATTTCCCACGCGCCTTGTTCGACACTCCATTCGACTATGAAGCCTTCGCGGCCAAGGACGGCCTGATCGGCCATGCCGGCCTGGTCGTCTTCGATGATACTGCCGACATGCTGAAACAAGCGCGTTTCGCGATGGAATTCTGTGCGGTCGAAAGCTGCGGCAAGTGCACGCCCTGCCGCATCGGCTCGACGCGCGGCGTCGAGACGGCCGACAAGATCGCGCGCGGCATCGAGCCGGAGAAAAACAGAGAGCTGCTAGCCGATCTCTGCAATACGATGAAGTTCGGTTCGCTCTGCGCGCTCGGCGGCTTCACGCCCTATCCCGTCATGAGCACAATGACCCATTTCCCGGAGGACTTTTCTCCGGCTCCCTTGATTGAAGCGGCGGAGTAAGAGCCATGTTCCTCGTTCCAGAAATCGATTACGGTACGCCGGCCTCCCAGTCCGAAACAATGGTGACGCTGACCATCGACGGGCAGCAGATTACTGTGCCGGAAGGCACGTCGATTATGCGTGCCTCAATGGAAGCAGGCATTGAAGTGCCGAAGCTCTGCGCCACCGACATGATCGATGCCTTCGGCTCCTGCCGGCTCTGCCTCGTCGAAATCGAAGGCCGCAACGGCACGCCGGCCTCGTGCACGACGCCCGTCGCGCCCGGCATCGTCGTGCACACGCAGACGGGCCGGCTGAAGGACATCCGCCGCGGCGTGATGGAGCTCTATATCTCCGACCATCCGCTCGACTGTCTGACCTGCGCGGCCAATGGCGATTGCGAATTGCAGGACATGGCCGGCGCGGTCGGCCTGCGTGACGTGCGCTACGGCTATGAGGGCGACAATCACGTCAAGGCGCGCAACAACGGCGACATCAATCTGAAATGGACGCCGAAAGACGAGTCCAATCCCTATTTCACGTTTGATTCCTCGAAGTGCATCGTCTGCTCGCGCTGCGTGCGCGCCTGCGAGGAAGTGCAGGGCACCTTCGCGCTGACCATTGAAGGTCGCGGCTTCGACTCGCGCGTGTCGGCCGGCATGCACGAGAATTTCATCGATAGCGAGTGCGTCTCCTGTGGCGCTTGCGTGCAGGCTTGCCCGACCGCGACGCTGACCGAAAAATCGGTGATCTCGATCGGCCAGCCGGAACATTCGGTCGTCACCACCTGTGCCTATTGCGGCGTCGGCTGTTCCTTCAAGGCGGAGATGCGCGGCGAGGAGCTGGTACGCATGGTGCCCTGGAAGGACGGCCAGGCCAATCGCGGTCATTCCTGCGTCAAGGGTCGCTTCGCCTATGGCTATTCGACCCATAAGGACCGCATCCTCAATCCGATGATCCGCGAGAAGATCAGCGACCCCTGGCGCGAAGTGACCTGGGACGAGGCCTTTGCCCATATCGCCACCGAGTTCAAGCGGCTGCAGTACCAATATGGTCGCGATTCCGTTGGCGGCATCACCTCGTCGCGTTGCACCAATGAAGAGACCTACCTGGTGCAGAAGCTGGTGCGCGCCGGCTTCGGCAACAACAATGTCGATACCTGTGCCCGCGTCTGCCATTCGCCCACCGGCTACGGGCTCGGCCAGGCCTTTGGCACCTCGGCCGGCACGCAGAATTTCGATAGCATCGAGCATTCCGATGTCGTCATCGTCATCGGCGCCAATCCGACGGATGGACACCCGGTCTTCGGTTCGCGCCTGAAGAAGCGGTTGCGCCAGGGCGCCAAGCTCATTGTCATCGATCCGCGCCGCATCGATCTGGTGCGCACGCCGCATGTCGAGGCCAGCTATCATCTGCCGCTGAAGCCGGGCACCAACGTCGCTATGATGACGGCGCTCGCCCATGTCATCGTCACCGAAGGCCTGTTCGACGAAAAGTTCATCCGCGAGCGCTGCGACTGGTCCGAGTTCGAGGATTGGGCAGCCTTCGTCGCCGAGCCGCAGCACAGCCCGGAAGAAACCGAGAAATATACCGGTGTTTCTCCGGAGCTCGTACGGGGTGCCGCTCGTCTCTTTGCCAAGGGCGGCAATGGCGCCATCTATTACGGTCTTGGCGTTACCGAACACAGCCAGGGTTCGACCACCGTCATGGCGATCGCCAACCTCGCCATGGTCACGGGCAATATCGGCCGTCCGGGTGTCGGCGTGAACCCGCTGCGCGGCCAGAACAACGTGCAGGGCTCCTGCGACATGGGTTCCTTCCCGCACGAGCTGCCGGGCTATCGCCACATCTCCGACGATGCGACCCGCGATATCTTCGAAAAGCTCTGGGGCGTGAAGCTCAACAACGAGCCGGGTCTGCGCATCCCGAACATGCTCGATGCTGCCGTCGACGGCAGCTTCAAGGGTCTCTATATCCAGGGCGAGGATATACTCCAGTCCGACCCGGATACCAAGCATGTCGCAGCCGGCCTTGCCGCGATGGAATGCGTCGTTGTCCACGATCTCTTCCTGAACGAGACGGCCAATTACGCCCATGTCTTCCTGCCCGGCTCGACCTTCCTGGAAAAGGACGGCACCTTCACCAATGCCGAGCGCCGTATCAACCGCGTGCGCAGGGTCATGACCCCGCGCAACGGCTATGCCGACTGGGAAGTGACGCAGAAGATGGCGCAGGCCATGGGGCTCGGCTGGGACTACGCGCATCCCTCCGAGATTATGGACGAGATCGCTGCGACGACGCCGAGCTTCGCTCTGGTCTCCTACGACTATCTGGAGAAGATGGGCTCCGTGCAGTGGCCCTGCAACGAGAAGACGCCGCTCGGTTCGCCGATCATGCATGTCGACGGTTTCGTGCGCGGCAAGGGCAAGTTCATCCGTACGGAATATGTCCCGACCGACGAACGCACAGGCCCGCGCTTCCCGCTGCTGCTCACCACCGGGCGCATTCTCAGCCAGTACAATGTCGGCGCCCAGACGCGCCGTACGGAGAATGTCGTCTGGCATGCGGAGGATCGTCTCGAGATCCATCCGCACGATGCAGAGCAGCGGGGAATCCGCGACGGTGACTGGATCCGTCTCAGCAGCCGCTCCGGCGACACGACGCTCAGAGCATTGATTACCGATCGCGTCGCCCCCGGCGTCGTCTACACGACCTTCCATCATCCGGATACGCAGGCAAATGTCATCACGACGGATTACACTGACTGGGCGACGAACTGCCCGGAATACAAGGTAACGGCCGTACAGGTGTCACCGTCGAACGGTCCGTCGCAGTGGCAGGTCGATTATGATGAGCAGGCGCGGCAGTCGCGCCGTATCGTCGGGAAAATGGAGGCTGCTGAGTGAGGCTGAGCGTGGGGAAACATACCCCCCTCTGTCGCTTTCGCGACATCTCCCCCACAAAGGGGGAGATTGTTGGGAGTTTGCCGGTTGTCACTCGCAAGACAATAGGCAGCGATTTCAGCAGACTGGATGTTCGCTTGAGGCAAGAGAGTGCTGCGCGTTACCAATCTCCCCCCTTGTGGGGGAGATGTCACGAAGTGACAGAAGGGGGTATTCCACACCCCGCCGGACAATGACCAAATTCACCCCCACCACCACGGTCCCCGAAACCGCACGCCGCAACGGCCTAGTTCACTCCGGTTTCCGCATCGTCCCCGAGGAAGTGCCGATCGCCTTTTCCTATGGCGGCTCGTCGCATGCGGTCATGATGGGAACGCCAGCCGATATCGAGGACTTCGCCGTCGGCTTCAGCCTGACGGAAGGCATCATTACCGATATAGATCAGATTGCAGCGGTCGAGCCGATCGAGGACGAGCAGGGGATCGATGTGCAGATCGCCTTGGTCGACGATGCCGCGGATGCGCTGCGGCTGCGCCGCCGCCACATGGCAGGTCCTGTCGGCTGCGGCCTGTGCGGCATCGAATCGATCGAACAGGCCGTGCGCAAAGTGCCGGACGTTTCCAAGGTCACGTTCTCTCTGACGCAGAAGGATATCGTCCGCGCAATCGCTCTTCTGAACGACGCTCAGCCGCTGCATCGCGAGACACGCGCAGTTCATGGCGCGGGCTTCTATATTCCGTCCGAGGGATTGCTTGCCGTGCGCGAGGATGTCGGCCGGCATAACGCGCTGGACAAGCTCTGCGGCGCGGTCATCCGTTCCGGCCATAAGGGGGCGGAAGGCGTTGTAGCCGTCACCAGCCGGCTATCGGTCGAGATGGTCCAGAAGGCGGCGATCCTCGGCAGTTCGGTACTGGTCGCCATCTCCGCGCCGACGGCGCTTGCCATCCGCACGGCCGAAGAGGCCGGCATGACGCTGGTGGCGCTGGTGCGCGGCGACGATTTCGAGATTTTCACTCATCCTCATCGCATCATTCCGGGGAGCATCGCCGATGTCGCCTAACGAAACGCCGCATGGCAAGACCGAAACAAGGCTTATCTATATGGCGAACCAGATCGCTACCTTCTTCAAGACCCAGCCGGCCAGCGAAGCGGTGGAAGGCGTCGCCACGCATATCAACAAATTCTGGGAGCCGCGCATGCGGCGTCAGTTGTTCGCGATCATCGACCAAGGGGATAGTGGGCTGAGCCCTTTGGTGCTCGAAGCGGCTGCGCTGATCCACAAGCCGGCACCGGTCGAGGAAGTTAAGTCGGCTTAGTATTCAAAAGCGGCTGCGGCTGCGTCGCGGCTCCCTCAAGCACATGGGCGGCCGGTTGCCTATGAAAAGCATCCGCGCGGCGTTTGACTGATAGCCTCGCCTCAAAACGACAGAGCCGCCCCGAGTTTTCAGGGCGGCTTCGTGTTGAGAGGGTAAGGGCGATGGCCATCATGCCGCGCGGCGCATCATCATCTCTCTGATCATCGCATCGGCGAGGCGGAATTGCGCGAGCAGCGTGTGCAGCGCGTCCGCTTCGTTGGCGAGCCTGAGGCTGGCCGCGGTGCTCTCTTCGACCATCGCGGCATTCTGCTGGGTCGTCTGGTCCAGCGAGTTGATCGCCGCGTTGATTTCCCTGAGGCCGATCGTCTGTTCCTTCGAGGCTTTGACGATAGCGGCGACGTTGGAATTGATGTCGCCAACCTGGGTGACGATCTGCTCCAGCGCCTTGCCCGTCTGGCCGACAAGGCCGACGCCGTTTTTGACATGTTCGCTCGATGTCGTGATCAGCGCCTTGATTTCCTTGGCGGCGCTCGCCGAACGCTGCGCCAGCTCACGCACCTCCTGGGCCACGACGGCGAAGCCCTTGCCGGCTTCACCGGCGCGAGCGGCTTCGACACCGGCATTCAGAGCCAGAAGATTGGTCTGGAAGGCGATGTCGTCGATGACGCCGATGATGTTGGTGATTTCGCGCGAGGATTTTTCGATCTGATCCATGGCGGCGACAGCGCTGCGTACCACCGTGCCGGATTGTTCTGCGCCGCGCTTGGTTTCGGCGACTAGACGCCCGGCTTCCTCGGCGCGCTGGCTGGAATCGGCGACCGTTGTGGTGATCTCCTCCAGTGCGGCCGCGGTCTCTTCCACGGAGGCAGCTTGCTGTTCGGTGCGTCTCGAGAAGGCTTCCGCCGAATCGCCCAGCTCGCGGGAGCCGGCGGCGATGGCGCTGGCATTGTCGCCGACGGTGGTCAGCGTCTCGGAGAGCCTGTGGATCGTGGTGTTGAAGTCGTGGCGGAGTTGTTCCATCGACGGCACGAAAGACCGGTCGAGGGTCTTCGTCAGATCGCCTTCCGACAGACTGCGCAGGGCGCCTGCAAGCTCGCTGATGGCGCTCATGCGCGAGGTAACGTCGGTCGCGAATTTCACGACCTTGTAGACCCTGCCGTCGGCGTCGACGATGGGGTTATAGGCCGCCTGGATCCAGATTTCCTTGCCGCCCTTGCCGTAGCGGACGAATTCATTGGCGATGAACTCACCTTGTGCGAGGCGTTGCCAGAAGTGCTTGTACTCGTCGGTGCGGGTATAGGCCGGCTCGCAGAAGATGCTGTGATGCTTGCCGATGATCTCGCTCAGCTGATAGCCCATGGCATTGCAGAAGTTTTCGTTCGCCGTCAGAATTTCGCCGGTAGGCAGGAATTCGATGACGGCCTGCGAGTGGGAGATCGCTGCTAGCTTGCCGACATCGTCGATCGCCTTTTTCTTGGCCTCGGTGACATCGGCGGCGAATTTTACAACCTTCACCGGCTTGCCGTTGCGGAAAACCGGGTTGTAGGAGGCTTGGATCCAGATTTCGCGATTGCCTTTCGCAAGCCGCTTGTAGGTGCCGGCATCATATTCGCCGCGGCCGAGACGCGCCCAGAAATCTTGATAGGCTGGGGTCGCGGTATAGGCCGGATCGCAGAATATCCGATGATGGTTGCCAACAATCTCCTTCAGCTCATAACCCAGCGCACGGCAGAAATTTTCGTTTGCCGTCAGAACCTTACCCTGAAGATCGAATTCGATGATGGCCTGCGATTTGGAAACGGCGGACAGAATGCGGCTGGCATCCGATGATAGGCTGAACATTCCTTTTCCCTCTCAGAGAGCTCACGCTTGCCGGGCGTCCACTTCATGGCATCGAAGCGGGCGGCCGTACACGTCGGCGCACCGCATACGGCGCTCCGCATGGGAATGGTCGGAATGTGGAGATTGTATTTTCTCTCCTCGCTTCACAATCGATGATGGAGAGGGTCCCTTAATTTTGAATGAAATTAAGCTTATTAGAAATTACAATTTAAATAAAATATAACTATCTAAAATTAGTAGGGAATAAAAAAGCCGCCACCCGAAAGGTGACGGCTTTCAAAGACGGGCGGTGCGGAAAGAGTTATGCCGCCAGTTCTTCCGTTTCATTTTCCTTGAACATTTTGGCAAGGTTCAGGAAGCAGATCATTCCGTTCTCGGTGGCGATAATACCTTCGCAATAGGCGCGGTCGAAGGAGGCGGTAACTTCCGGAACCGGCTGCACCTGGCTGGAGGCGATCGTGAGGATGTCGGAGACGCGGTCGACCAACATACCGATGACCATGTTGTGCACTTCGGCGACGACAATGGCGCTGCGCTCATTGGCGACCGTGCTCTGCATGCCGAGCTTGTAGGCAAGGTCGATGATCGGGATCACCGAGCCGCGCAGGTTCATGACGCCGATGACATCGGCCGGGGCATGCGGAATCGGCGTGGACGGCGCCCAGCCGCGGATTTCGCGGATCGTGGTGGTCTTGACGCAGAATTCCTGATCATGCAGCCGGAAGGCAATGATCTCCAGAGTTTCGCCGCTGAAGCTGGTGGAATTGATCGTGGCCATGAACGTTCTTCCCATTGAACCTTGGCGCCAAATCCGGCGCGTTCAGGTCAAGATAGAGCAAGAACATTGCTTAAACCTAAATCTGCCGACAAGGTTTTGAGGGTGCTGAGGTGTGATCCCGGCCCAATGGGCTCTGGATCACCAAGAAAAGCGCTTAGGCGGCTCGCGTCGGGCGATCGAAGATGCGGCGGCCGAAGAGGCTTGCTGCCATCTCCACGAGAACGCGCGCGCTCTTGCCGCGATCGTCGAGGAAGGGGTTGAGCTCGACGAGATCGAGCGACGAGACAAGGCTGCTGTCGGAAAGCATTTCCATGATGAGATGCGCCTCGCGGTAGGTGGCGCCGCCTGGCACCGTCGTACCGACGCCCGGTGCGATATCCGGATCGAGGAAGTCGACGTCGAAGCTGACATGCAACAGGCCATTGGCAGCGCTGACGGTGTCCAGCACCTTGCGCATGATGGCGGCGACGCCCTGCTCGTCGAGGGAGCGCATGTCGAAGACGTTGACGCCGTGCTCGCGGATTTCCTCGCGCTCGCGCGGATCGACCGAGCGGATGCCGACCTGGAAGACCTTCGTCGGGTCCACCAGCGGCCGGCCGGCCTGCAGAACATTGGCTATTTCCGCCTCGCCGCAAAAGAAGGCGACAGGCATGCCGTGGATATTGCCCGACGGCGAGGTCGCCGGCGAATTGAAATCGGAATGCGCGTCCAGCCAGAGGACGAAGAGCGGCCGGCCAACCTCCGCCGCATGGCGCGCCATGCCGGAAACGCTGCCCATGGACAGGCTGTGATCGCCGCCGAGGATCAGCGGGAAGCCGCCGGACGATGCGACATCGTAGACTTTCGCTTCCAGCGCGCGCGTGAAGGCGCCAACGATCTTCAGATTATGGGCGCGCGGATCGTCAGGCAGATCGGCTGCTGGAGCGGGGCGAAGGTCGCCACTGTCCGTCACACGATGGCCGAGTTCGATCAGCGTCGTCTCGATGCCGGCGATGCGAAGCGCCGTCGGACCCATGCCGGCGCCGCGTCGGCCCGAACCTTCTTCAAGGGGAACGCCGATCAATGTGATGGGGGTGGATTGCGTATTCATCGGCATTGCTCCGAAGGTTAGAGGCTGTCGGGTCGGCATTATTCATTTTTCGCATGACAGCAAAAAGATGGAAATTTGTCGAATTTTGATTGTCTTTCGACAGATTGTTCAATCCGAATTGCCAGAATGGCAAGCATATGGATGACCCTGCCATTCGACGAAACGCTCCGCCTGCGCAGGATGATCGGCTGCCATCAACACGGCTGAGTCCAATATTGCTGCAGGTCAGCAGAATGGATGTTGCAACTCAATACTCGTGTTCATAGACGATGCCGGCTTCGCCTGCGCCGTCCGATCCGGCCGCACCGCGCAGCTTCACGCCGCGCCCGACGTCGAGATTGATGATCGCCTTGGTGTTGTTGGAGGCGCCTTGCTGCAGCTCGATGTACGTACGCTTGTTGATATACTTGCCGGCGCCGACCTGCGCCTGACCGTTCGAGTCAGTCGAAATATCCAGATCGTCGACGCCGAGATGGCTGCGCAGGCCCTCGAACAGCGAGGTGGAGCGGCCGCCAGCCAGCTGGCTTGCGGCATCGGCGAGCTGGGCGATCTGCATGGCGGATAGTTTCGACATGGACTGGCCGAAGATCAACTGCGCCAGGACTTCGTCCTGCGGCAGGGCGGGCGAGGAAGAGAAGCCGATCTGCGGATCGGTGGCGAGACCGGTGACATCGACGGTGATCGTGGTGGAGCCCGCCGAGGATGTCGCCTCCATGTTAAGCGCCGGTGTCAGGTCGCCCCCGAAGGAGATCTTGCTGGTATTGGTGAAATCCAGCCGACGGCTCAAGATGCTGAGGCGCCCGCGCCGCATGGTGAAGCCGCCGGACACGATCGGCTCAGCGGCCGTGCCGCGTACCGTGACGCTGCCACCGAGCTCGGCGTCGATGCCGCGACCGCGCACGAAAATCTGCGAGGGAGCGTCAAGTTGCAGGTCGATGCCAAGGGTCGTCGATTTGCTTCGCGGCCCCTCCGGCTTCTGATCCTTGAACTGGGCATTGACCGCGGCGGACGCATTCTTATGCTTGATATTGATCTCGGAAAGCGATGCCGGCAGCTTTTCAGGCACGGTGATCGATGCCTTGTTGATCCTGAGATTGCCTGTCAGCATTGGCGCGGTCATCAGCGGCCCCTTGACGCCGAGCGTGCCGTTGACGGTCGCGGTCACCAAGGTCCCGTCGATATAGGTTGCATTGTTGAACTTCACCTGGATATCCGCCGGGAAGCCGCTATCCGGCGCAATACCGACCGTGCCGCTGCCCGATATGCTGCCGCCGCTGGTCAGATTGCCGCTCAGCCGTGAAATGACGGCCTGCTTGCCATCGAGCGTTACGGTCACGGCGAGGCCGTTGAGCGTCAGGTTGCGGCGAACATCGACAAGCTTGGCGCCGTCGGTGGAAATCGAGCCGGTAATGGCCGGTGCTGCGGTGGTGCCGCCGATCTGCATGTCGATCCTGGCGGTACCCGTCATGACAAGGCCCTGTGCGGCGAGCTGGCCGGCAAGGGCGTCGAACGGCAGATTGCCAGCGAACTTCAGCGCCATGGCCTTGTTGCCGGCGATCGCGACCGTGCCGCCGCCATTGAGCGCCAAGCCGCTCTGGCCGGTCAGGTTCGTATTGATGGTGACGACGTTGTCGGCGAACTTGCCGTCTGCCTTGATGCCGAGCGGCGCAAGGCCGGCGGATTTCGTCTGGCTGGTGGCGGCGCCCGACCAGTTGGTCTGGAATGCCACGACAGGGGAGGTGGCCTTGCCGGTGACCGTCACCGTGCCGGAGATGACGCCCTCGGCTGATAGCGTCGGCGCGAAGACATTGGCAAGGCTTGCCGGCAGGTTGGCAATCTTGGCATTGATGTTCAGGGCCTGACCGGCAGAGCCATCGACGGTGACGGAGCCGCCGCCCGTCTGAAGGGTCAAGCCGTTCAGCACCGCGGCACCGTCCTTGATGACGATCTTTGTGGGAGCTGCGAGCTTCACCGGTATCGTCCGCGGTGCGCCGGCGAAGGCGTCGAGGCTGACGGTGGTCTGGCCGCCAGCCGTCTCAACGCTGCCGCGCGTCGTCAGCGGTGCATTGTCATAGGCCGATTTCAGATCGAAGTTCGTGCGGCTGCCTTGTTGGGTGAAGGTCAATGCCAGATCGGCGATGCGGTTGGCGCCGGAGGCGATGGTGTCGGCGCGGATGCTGCCATTCGCCGAGAAGGCCTTAAGATCGTCCACAGTGAGTGCCACGGCCGGCTTGCTGATGACCAGATCGTCACGACGGATGCCGTTGCCATCGGCATTCACCTTGAGCCCGATCTTGCCGCCGACGCTGGAGATATCGAGCGAGCCTTTGAGGTCTCCCTCGGCCTTCTGGCCTGCAAGAGCCGCGAGCAGGCTGAGATCGGGCAGGTTGAAGGTCATCGCACCGGTGGGCTCGAAGCTCGGCGAAAGGTCCAGCTTGCCTTGCAGCTTGTTGGTACCGATTTCGGCTGATAGCGACGGAATGCTCGTGCGGCCGTCCTTGGAAACGGCATCGGCGGTGATGCGGATCGGCTTGGCGTCGATCGCGCCGGTTGCCTGGATATTCGCTTGCGGTGCCTTGGGGTCGGCCGTTCCGGTCACGCCGATATCAAGCGTATCCAGGAGCCGTCCCGCCAGCTTGACGTTGACGGCCTTGGCCGTCGCGTCGATGCCGAGCGCGGTAAGTTGACCCTTGGTCTTGAGACCGATATCGGCCTGCCCCTGCGCATTGGGGATGAGCTTGGAAAGATCGAGCAGCTTGCCTGAGAGATCTGAAGTCAGCGTCTGACCGTTGAGCGCGACATTGCCGCTGATCTCGGCGACGTTGGATTTCACGGCGAGCTTGGAGAGCGTTATCTTGGTCGGCACGGTGCCGGCGACCTGGCCCTCCAGCGAGATGGTTCCCTCGAACTTGTTCGATATGCCGTCGGGCAGCACCCCGGGCAGGGCGAACAGCTTGAAATTGCCCGTCAGTGCCTTCGACGACAGCGTGTATTTGCCGTTGACGGTGCCGCCGATGCTGGCGCTTTCCAGCGTCGTGTTGTTGAAGCCGATAGTATCGGGCGAGAGCTGCAACGGCGCCGTCAAGGCAATGGGTGCCCGGATCAGGCGATTGAGATCGGCGCTGATGAAAGCTGTTTGACCGACGACGAGGCGGAGCTGCAACGGGCCGGACATGCCAGCGAGATTGAAGGCATCGCTTCTGGCGCTGAGATTGACCTGGCCAATCTGGCCCTGCGGTGTGCTGACGCTGTCGAGCCCGGCCTTTGCGTCGATTTTCACCGATTGGGCCGCGCCGGTCAGCGCGATATCGACCCGCGAAATCAGGGCGCGGACCTCGCCATTCTCCATCGGCCAGCGGAAGTCGACAGGGCCCGATGTGCCGAGCAGATTGGCATTGAGGCTGTTATTGCCGGCAGGATCGAGCGTGCCCGATGCGGCAAGAACGGCGCTGCCGGTGGCAAGATTGCCGGTCTGAATGTCGATCTTGCCCTTGCCGTCGAAAGTTGCCGAGACATCGATGGTCGTCTGGCCGGCAAAGAGAGGGCGCATGGTCGGGGGCAGCAGCGAGTCGACGTTGCCGCCGCCCTTGACGTCTATATGGTGCAGGCCATCGGCCGAGAGACTGTGATGGCCGCTGATCGCAACCGTCGGCTTGCTGTCGAGTGTTGCCTGCAGCTTGCCGGCCCAATTGGAGAGAGGTCCCTCGCCCGAAAGGTCTATATTGATGGCCGGGCCGCCCGGCAGGTGCAGAAGGCTGGCCAGCATGCCGTCGCGCGGCTCGGAGATCCGGGTCTTCAGCTTCAGCTGGTTTTCGGCCGGCGCGAAGGCGACATCGGCGGAAAGCTTGGCATCGGGCACATCATGGCGGCTGGCATCGAGCGTGAGGCCCATGCTGCTGCTGTTTGCCTTGACGCTACCGTTGGCGGTCAGAGCTAAATCCTGGCCTGCCACAGCTTGCCCGACGCGCAGATCGGGCAAGGCGATAGCGTCGATATTGATGGCGATGGGTAGCGAAAAGCCGCCGCTGCTTGTTGTCTGCGTTTCCTGCTTGGGTGCTGCCGTCGAAACCGGCAGGCGCTGGAAGTCGATCACATCGGCTGCAACGCGCTCCGCATGGAAGGTACCCGTCAGCAGAGAAAGCGGAGACCAGTCGACGGCGAGGTTCTGTACCTTGGCGTAGATACCTTTCGTATCGGAGACGGTGATCGAACCGGCTCTCAGATTGCCGTTCAGCAGGCCGGAGGGCGCGGCGATGACGATGGTGCGGTCCGGCGTCGAGGCGAGCTTGGCCACCTGGTCGACGGCATAGCTTGTTGCAGAGGGTACCATGCCGACGACGAGCACCGCCGCAATCACGAGCAAAAGGATCGCTACCGCCGCATAGGCTATCCAGCGCACCAGCTTCCCGAGAATTCGAATCAATACGCTCATGAAAGCAACAGTAGCCTCAATTTTGTAGCCGTGCGCTGAAATGCCCGCGACAACTCTGCGGTTTGTCAGAAGGCCTGGCCGATACCGGCATAGATACCATAGGCCGTGCCGTTGTTGTACTTGTTCAACGGAACGGCGACGTCCAGCCTGATCGGGCCGAACGGAGTGGCGTAGCGCAGACCGACGCCGGCGCCCATGCGCAGATCTGAGGCGTCGGGCAAGGCGCCGTCGGTGACGCTACCCACATCGATGAAGGGCACGACGCCGATCGTATCGGTGATCTTCACACGTGCTTCCAACGAAGCCGTCACATAGGAACGTCCGCCGAGCGCATCCCCTTTGGAATTATAGGGCGTGATTTCCTGATAGCCATAGCCGCGCACCGAACCACCGCCGCCGGCATAGAAGCGCCGGGTGGCGGGAATGTCCTGGATGCTGTTTGCACCCAGCAGCGAGCCGGCGGCAAGCTTGCCGGCGAAGACGACATTGTTGTTGGCGCCTATGCCCTTATAGCCGGTGATCGAACCCTCGAAGGAGCTGAACACCGTGCCGCCCATCGACTCGTAGCTCGGCTTGGCGCTAATGGAGGCGCGAAAACCTTCGGTGGGATCCAGCTTGTTGTCGCGCGTGTCGCGGACATATTCGAGCGGGATCGCGACCGTCAGATATTTCTGCTTTCCGAAGGCGTCGGTCGTGTCGGCCTCATAGGAGACTTCGCCGCCGCCAGAGACCGTGTCCTGATCGTTGATTTCATAGGCAAGGCCGGCGCTCGCAGTCACAGTATTGGCGTCATAGGCGTCCGGGTGCAGGCTCTGCATCTTCAGGCCGGCGGTGAAGGTCGCCGACGGGTAGAAGGTTGCCGGCCGGACGTAGGTAATGCCGGCGGTATAATCGAGCTGGCCGACATCGGTGGTTTCGCCGATGCGCGATACCGATCCTTCGATGCGCAGCGTATCCGCGCGCCCCGTCAGATTGCGATGCCCCCAATAACCCTGCAGGCCGAAGCCGTCGATGGTGGAATATTGCGCTCCGACGCCGAGGAAGCGCTGTTTGCCCTCGGATACCTCGATGGTTGTCGGGATGCTGCCGTCCGGGGCCAGCTTGTCCGCCTCGCGGATGGTGACGCTGGAGAAGACGCCGAGTTTTCTCAAGCGGTCCGACGCTTTTTTCAATTCGTCGGGCGAATAGGGCTTGCCTTCATTGATGCGGGCATAGCGCTTGATGAAATCCGGATCGACCGATTTCTGGCCGGTAACGCCGACATTGCCGAAAGGCGCCACCGGGCCGCTTTCGACTTTGAGCGAGACATCAACCGTGTTCGTCGCGTGGTCGGCAACGACGTCGCGCTTGTCGAGCTTGGCAAGGGGATGCCCTTCATTCTTGAAGTCGGCAACCATCTTGTCAGCCGCCTTGAGAATGTTCAGGGAACCGGCATCGCCACCATGCGCTAATCCATAACGGGTAGGATCCAGCCTGCTGGCATCGCCAAGCAAGGTGACCCTGCCGAGCTTGAAGAGAGGGCCCGGTTCGACGCTGATGGCAACGGCAACAGGTTTGGAGCGGCCGAAGGTGGGCGTCGGCGGCAATGCATCGAGAGGCGTGCCATTGACGGTGATGGTCACTACACCGCCGTAGCGTGCCTTTTCATAGAGGGCGGCGATCAGCCGGTCGCGATCGTCGCGCGCTTTCACGACAACGCCGAGGTCGCCGGATACGGGCTTGTCCTTGTCGGAAACCAGCATGGAGCTGCGCTCCAGGGCTTCCTTCAGGTCCTTATCGAGATTATCCGCCTTGAAATCGACCGCATAACGAACGGGATCGGAAACCTGATCCGTCGCTTCGTCTTCACCCCAAAGCTTTATTCCGAAGAGCTTGAAAGCAAAGGCATTTCCGGCGCACACCGGACCGAGCGCAATCGTTGCCGCAACCGCTGCCACGGTTCCTGCCTGCCGATACGCAATACTCTTCTTCGGTTCAGTTCTTTTATGCATACGCCGCTTTACGGTTACATGAGAACTTACTCAGCTTGACGTTTCCCCCAGGTTAACGCGCGGTCACCATAGAGGCAAAAGTGCCTCAGGTGTACCGTTTTGGAGTCAAAACCTGGAAAATATGACCACTATGAGTGGAAATTGATAGGTTTCCCGCGGGTTTCCGGCTTGTTCGCTCAGGTGTCAGGCGTGCACAAAGGGCGCCGCCGCCATGCCGGCATTTGACGCTGTCGCATTGCAGCCGCGACGTTTTTTCGCTCGGCCGGAATCAAAAAGCCCCGGACTTGCGGTCCGGGACTTCGATATCCGAAACAGGGATGGATCAGTAGCCGCCGTATCCGCCGCCGTAGCCACCACGATAGCCGCCGCGCGGGCAATCGTCGATGTAGCGACGGCCGTAGCGGTCGCGGTAGTAGCACTGGCCGGGCTGTTCCTGGACGCTGCCGATAACGGCGCCGGAAACACCGCCGATCGCTGCGCCGACTGCGGCGCCGCGCACGTTACCGGTGACAGCGCCGCCGATGATGGCGCCGGATGCTGCGCCGATGCCTGCGCCCTGTTCGGTCGGCGTGCAGCTTGCGATAGACAAGCCGACCAATGCGAGCATAAGAACTTTTTTCATTTACTCTCTCCAACGTTAGTTAAGCCGAACCCCGGCCAACGTCGTCCCTATTCTTCAGCTCCACCACGATGGGCTGTCTTTTCAGTCCTGCAACTACGAAAAAATATCGTGCAAAATATGATTGTCCATTGGGCTTGAACAGTTTTTTTATTGGCGAGCAAAGCTGGCCTCGTATTCGGACAATAAAACAATCGATGCCACGTAGAAAATCTGCCGCCCTGCTAAAGTAGAGGTTGATTGGACTACAAAAAAGTCAAATGATGCCTTCTGCCTCTGGAGGAGAGGCGAGGAGGAAAATATGGCAAAAGTGACTTTGACGGTGAATGGCCGTCCGGTCAGCGGCGAGTGCGAGGATCGCACGCTGCTTGTCCATTTCATCAGGGAAAAACTCGGCCTCACAGGAACGCATGTGGGCTGCGACACCAGTCAGTGTGGCGCTTGCGTCATTCACATGGATGGCAAGTCAGTGAAGAGCTGCTCCATCCTGGCCGTTCAGGCTTCCGGCTCCAAGATCACAACCATCGAGGGTCTGGCTGCCACCGGCGAGCTTCACCCCGTTCAGGCCGCCTTCAAGGAGCATCATGGCCTGCAATGCGGCTTCTGCACGCCGGGCATGGTGATGACATCCGTCGACATGATCAATCGTCACGGCGGAGCGCTGGACGAAAAAACGGTGCGCAGCGAGCTCGAAGGCAATATCTGTCGGTGCACCGGCTATCACAACATCGTCAAGGCGGTGCTGTCGGCCAATGCCGTGATGAACGCCGCCAAGCAGGCGGCCGAATAGAGTTTCACCGAGACCGTCTGGCGAAACGCCAATGATCGTCGTCTTGGCGTGGTGTCAGGCCCGCAACCCCGATGGGAGGATGTGATGGGCGTGGAAGGCATTGGCGCGCGCGTGGCGCGCAAGGAAGACAAGCGATTTCTAACAGGCAAGGGGCGCTACACCGACGACATGGTGACGCCGGGAATGAAATACGCCTATTTCGTTCGCAGCCCGCATGCGCATGCGAAGATCAAGAGCATCGATACGGCGGCGGCACTCTCCATGCCGGGCGTGATCGGCGTGCTTGAAGGCAAGCAGTTGCTGGCCGATGGTATCGGCAATTTGATCTGCGGCTGGATGATCCATTCCAAGGATGGGTCGCCGATGAATATGGGCGCGTGGCGGCCGTTGGCGGTCGACACCGTTCGCTATGTCGGCGATGCCGTCGCTATCGTCGTTGCCGATAGTCTCGGCGAGGCACGAGATGCCGCCGAGGCCGTAGCGGTCGATTATGAGGAACTACCTGCCGTCGTCGAGGCGGTGGATGCGCTGAAAGCGGGTGCGCCGCAGATCCATCCGGAAGCGGTAAACAATCTGATCTTCGACTGGGAGCTTGGCGATGCGGCCGCGACCGACAAGGCGATCGCCGAGGCCGCGCATGTCACTGAGATCGAGATCCACAATAACAGGCTTTCGCCGAATGCCATGGAGCCGCGCGCCACGCTCGGCATCTATGATGCGGCCGAAGACCACTATACCTGCTACACGACCAGCCAGAACCCACATGTGGCCCGGCTGGTCATGAGTGCCTTCTACAATGTCGCGCCGGAAAACAAACTGCGCGTCATTGCGCCCGATGTCGGCGGCGGCTTCGGCTCGAAGATCTACATCTACCCGGAAGAAATCGTCTGCTTGTGGGCGTCGAAGAAAACTGGCGTCCCGGTCAAATGGACGGCCGACCGCACCGAAGCCTTCCTGACCGATGCGCATGGCCGCGACCATCTCTCCAAGGTCAAGATGGCCTTCGATGCGCAGAACCGCATCACGGCGCTGAAGGTCGACACGATCGCCAATCTCGGCGCTTATATGTCGCTCTTTTCCTCGGCCGTGCCGACCTATCTCTATGCGACGCTGCTGTCGGGCCAATATGACATTCCGGCGATCCACGCCAATGTCCGCACGGTCTATACCAATACCGTGCCTGTTGATGCCTATCGCGGGGCAGGGCGTCCGGAAGCGACCTATCTTCTGGAGCGCACGGTGGAGACGGCCGCACGCGAACTCGGCGTCTCGCCGGCGGAGCTGAGAAGGATCAATTTCATCCGTTCCTTCCCCCACCAGACGCCTGTCATCATGAATTACGATGCCGGCGACTACGAAGCTTCGCTCAATGCCGCCATGCAGCAGGCGGACTGGAGCGGTTTTTCTGCCCGCAAGGCGGAGGCTGCCGCTCGCGGCATGAAGCGCGGCATCGGCATGAGCTGCTATATCGAAGCTTGCGGCATCGCGCCGTCCCAAGCGGTGGGTTCGCTCGGTGCCGGCGTTGGCCTGTGGGAATCGGCCGAGGTGCGGGTGAATGCGGTCGGAACCATCGAAGTGCTCACCGGCTCGCACAGCCACGGGCAGGGGCATGAGACGACCTTCGCGCAGCTCGTGGCCGACCGGCTCGGCGTCTCGATCGACAGCGTGTCCATTGTCCATGGCGATACCGACAAGGTGCAGATGGGCATGGGCACCTATGGGTCCCGCTCGGGCGCCGTCGGCATGTCCGCCGTCGTCAAGGCGCTCGACAAGGTCGAGGCGAAGGCGAAGAAGATCGCCGCTCACCTGATGGAGGCCGACGAAAGTGATATCGTCATCGAGAATGGCGAAGTGAAGGTGGTGGGCACCGACAAGGCGCTGCCGTGGTTCCAGGTGGCGCTGGCTTCCTACACGGCGCACAATCTGCCCGCCGGTATGGAACCGGGCCTGAAGGAAACTGCCTTCTACGATCCGGCGAACTTCACCTTCCCGGCTGGCTGCTACATCTGCGAAGTCGAGGTGGATCCGGAAACGGGCAAGACCGAGATCGTGCAGTTCGTTGCCGCCGACGACTTCGGTAACATCATCAATCCGATGATCGTCGAGGGGCAGGTGCATGGCGGCATCGCGCAAGGCATCGGTCAGGCGCTGCTGGAAGGCGTGCACTACGATGAGAGCGGACAGCTGCTGACGGCAAGCTTCATGGATTACACCATGCCGCGCGCCGACGATCTGCCGTCCTTCCAGCTTTCGCATCAGAACACGCCTTGCCCGAGCAATCCTCTCGGCATCAAGGGATGCGGCGAGGCGGGTGCCATCGGCTCGCCGCCGGCGCTGATGAACGCCATCACCGATGCGATCGGTAACAACACGCTAACCATGCCGGCCACCCCGCTCAAGGTGTGGGAAGCGGCGCGGGCGGCTGGCTGAGAGGAGGATAGGACAATGTACGCAACGAATTACCATCGTGCCTCCTCGGTCGACGAAGCCGTCAAGCTTCAATCGAGCGCGGAGGAAAGCAAGTATATCTCCGGCGGCATGACGCTGATCGCCACCATGAAGCAGCGCCTGGCATCGCCGAGCGATCTCGTTGATCTCCGGCATATCCCCTCGCTCAAGGGGATTCGCGTCGATGGCCGCAGGGTCACCATCGGGGCAGCGACCACCCATGCGGAGGTCGCCTCTTCGGCGGCCATCCGCGCGGTCTGTCCGGCGCTTTGCGACCTTGCCGGCATGATCGGTGATCCGCATGTGCGGCACATGGGCACAATCGGCGGTTCCGTCGCCAATAATGACCCGGCGGCGGATTACCCGTCGGCGATGCTGGCGCTGAATGCCATCATCGTCACCGACCGGCGCCAGATCGCGGCCGACGACTTCTTCAGGGGCCTGTTCGAGACGGCGCTGGAAGTGGCCGAGCTGATCACCTCCATCGCCTTCGACGCACCGGAAAGGGCTGGTTATGCGAAGTTTCCCAATCCGGCCTCGCGCTATGCGATGACGGGGGTCTTCGTGGCCAAGGGTGCGGGTGGCGTGCGTGTAGCCGTCACCGGTGCGGGTGCCGACGGCGTATTCTGCCAGGCGGATATGGAGCAGGCGCTTGCGGCGAACTGGTCGCCGGATGCCATTGCGGCCGTGGCTGTGGATTCATCGACGCTGCTGTCCGACCTGCATGCCACGGCGGAATATCGCGCCAATTTGATCAAGGTCATGGCGAAACGCGCCGTGGCTGCAGCATAGATTCGCCACGAATGAGTCCGGAGCGGCGGGGTTTACCGGCCGCTCCGGAGAGAGTGTTTCCAGCACGGTTTCGATTGTCAATTTGGCGTGAATGCGTATTCTTGTCTGGAATTGTTCAAAGTTAGGGGCCATTTGCCGCAGCGGGCGCGAAAGCAATGCAGAGGGGTTGACGTGCGAACCGGCATTCTCGAAAACGGTCGTACGGTACTGGAGCAGATGATGGATTTCGAAGCATTTTTTAAGGGCGAGCTGGAAGGTCTTCACAATGAGGGCCGTTACCGGATCTTCGCAGATCTCGAACGCCGCCGTGGCAATTTCCCCCGCGCAATCCGGCATACGCCCAATGGTCCTCAGGAAGTGACCGTCTGGTGCTCCAACGACTATCTCGGCATGGGCCAGCATCCGAACGTGATCGAGGCGATGAAGCAAGCGATCGATCACTGTGGCGCGGGTGCGGGAGGCACCCGGAATATTTCTGGCACCAACCACTACCATGTTCTGCTCGAGCAAGAACTCGCCGATCTGCACGGCAAGGAATCCGCGCTGATCTTCACGTCGGGCTATATCTCCAACTGGGCGACGCTCGGCACGCTCGGCGCGCGCATTCCCGGCCTTATCATCTTCTCGGATGCGCTCAACCATGCGTCGATGATCGAAGGCATTCGCTATGCGAAGTGCGACAAGGTCATCTGGAAGCACAACGACCTGCATGATCTCGAAGCCAAGCTGAAGGCGGCTGATCCCAAGGCGCCGAAGCTGATCGCTTTCGAATCCGTCTATTCCATGGATGGCGACATCGCCCCTATCAAGGAAATCTGTGATCTCGCCGACAAGTATGGCGCGATGACCTATCTCGACGAAGTGCATGCCGTCGGCATGTACGGGCCGCGCGGCGGCGGCATCGCCGAGCGCGAAGGCTTGATGGATCGCCTGACGGTTATCGAAGGCACGCTCGGCAAGGCATTCGGCGTCATGGGCGGCTACATCGCTGCTTCGACTGCGCTCTGCGATTTCGTCCGGTCGTTTGCGTCCGGCTTCATCTTCACGACATCGCTGCCGCCGGCTTTGGCTGCGGGCGCGGTCGCCTCCATCCAGCATCTGAAGGTCAGCCAGTTCGAACGCATGCGCCATCAGGATCGCGTGCGCAAGCTGCGCGCCCAGCTCGATGCGGCTGGCATTCCGCATATGCCGAACCCGAGCCACGTCGTACCTGTGATGGTCGGCGATGCGGCCAAGTGCAAGTGGATTTCGGATCTGTTGCTCGACGCCGGCGTCTATGTTCAGCCGATCAACTATCCCACTGTGCCGAAGAAGACCGAGCGCCTGCGCATCACGCCGACGCCGCTGCATTCGGACGGCGATATCGAACAGCTGGTCGGCGCGCTGCACGCCCTCTGGTCGCGCTGTGCGCTGGCTCGCGCGGTCGCGTAAGAGGCGAGTCTGTCGAAAAATTGAAATGCTCTTCATTGCGGAATATCGGCAAGCAGCCGATTTCCGCAATGATTTTTTGTGTCAATGTTAGCCGCGGCTTCCCAAGGCCAGGCGGCATGCGAGGCACGCAAAGACCGTCGCAAGCAGATATTGCGGCAGCTTCGGAATGCGCTTGACCGCCGAGAGCCGTCCTCGAATATGGCTGCCGAGCAGGATGACGGAGCCGTTCACGAGAAAGCCGATCCCATTCAAAATGGTGGCCAGCAGAGCCATTTGCGCGATCATCGAGCCGTTGGGATCGACGAACTGCGGGAGGAGGGCGAGCACGAACAAGGCCATCTTCGGGTTGAGGATATTGGTTGCGAGGCCCTCGGTGAAGATGCGCCTGCCCGAAAGCCGCTTGAGCCCGGCCGAGGGCGCGAAGGCGGATCCCTGGGAGCGGAGCGTCTTGACGGCCAGATAGAGCAGATAGGCGCAGCCGGCCCAACGCACGATTTCATAGGCAATTGGCACGGTCAGAAACAGCCGCGACAGACCAAGCGCTGCGGCCATGGCGTGACAATAGGTTCCGAGCGCTATGCCGGCATAGGTGAGGAAGCCGGCGGAGCGGCCCTGGCTGACGCTGCGCGAGGCGATGAGGAGCATGTCGGGGCCGGGGGTGGCGGTGAGCACCAATGCAGCGGCGGCAAATAGAATGATGGTGGAGAAGTCCGGCATCTTGATTCCCTTGAAAGTGAGGCCGGAATTCCTCTCTAGCATCATTGCCGGGAATGGCAACATCTGAGATTAGTCGGTAAGTATATACTTACCGACTAATCTCAGAGAACGCTGATGACGATGCCAGTGAACGGCGTCTTCGCCGAAGAGGCTCAACGGTCACGATGCTTGTCGGGCCTGCAGCTGGGTGAGGGTAGCGGTTGCTCCACCGCAGGCGATCATCAGCACGCGCTCGAAACGTGTCAGCCGATCGGCATGGGCGTAGGCGACGGCCAATGCGGCGCCGCAAGCCGGTTCCACCAGGACACGATGATCGTCGAGGAAGCGCATGCAAGCATCGACGGCAGCGCGGTCATCGACGACAACGCAATCGACCGGTCTGTTTTGGGTGATCTGGAAGGCGCGTTCTGCGACCTTTCGAGCGCCTAGCGATGTCGCAATGCTGGTGATGGCGGGCAGTTCCACAGGTTTGCCGGCCTTTACGGCAGCCCCAAGCGAGGCAGCGCCTTCCGTTTCGGCGGCGATGATCGGAACATTTTGAAGGCCGTTGCGGTCGAGCCCTTCCGAGACGCCGGCCAGAAGCCCGCCGCCGCCGACTGAAAGAACGACCGCGTCGAACGGCACACCGGCCCTGACGACCTCGTCGATCATCGTCGCGTGGCCTGTCCAGAGGAGCGGATCATCGAAGGGGTGGATGAATGCCGTTTCCGCATCGACAGCCTGCAGCGCGCGTTCGTTTGCCTCCTGCCAGGATGCACCATGCACGAAAACCTCGGCACCTTCCTGGCGGATCAGCGATTTCGCCCGGTCCGACGTCGTCTCGGGAACGAAGACGGATACGGGGATCGAAAGGCGACGTCCGGCGTAGGCCACCGCAATGCCGGCATTGCCGCCGGAAGAGGATACGAAGCGCCGCTTTCCGTTTCTGGCATGATGTTCGCATGCCGCACCGATGCCCCGGATCTTGAAGGAGCCGGGCGGCTGAAGCGCATCCATTTTTAGCCAGATGGAGCGTCCTGACGCCTGACTTAGCGGTCGGGATTCGAGAAGCGGCGTTTCGAGATGCAGCGGCATGGAATGATCTATCCGGAGGGTGTTGTCGGCGATGGGGTTTAGGCCGCTTTTTCCCGCTGGGCGACTAGTACGGCGGCACGACTGCGTGCTTCTGCATCCGCAGCAAAGACGGCTTCCATGGTTTCGGCGCGGCCGGTCGCAATCATCTCGTCCATCACAGCTTCGGCGATATCGGCCATCTCCAGAAAGCCGATGCGGCCATCCACGAAGGCGTGGAAGGCGATTTCTTCGGCGGCATTCATGATCGCCCCCTGCAGGCCGCCGCGCTCCAGCGCGGTGCGGGCAAGGCGCAATGCCGGGAAACGAATCTCGTCCGGTGCTTCGAAGTCAAGTCGGGCGAGCTTGGCGAAATCCAGCCGGTCGACGCTGAGCTTGGTGCGGGCGGGGTAGGTGAGCGCATAGCCGATGGCGGTGCGCATGTCGGGACAGCCGAGCTGCGCCAGCACCGAGCCGTCCGTATAGCCGACCATCGAGTGAATGACGGATTGCGGGTGCACCACAACTTCGATCTGATCCGGCCGCACATTGAACAGGTGCTTGGCCTCGATCATTTCCAGCGCCTTGTTGAACATCGAGGCGCTGCCGATGGAGATCTTGAAGCCCATCGACCAGTTGGGATGGGCGCGGGCGATGGCGGGCGTGACATTGGCCATCTGCTCGCGCGTCCAGGTGCGGAAAGGGCCGCCGGAAGCAGTCAGGATAATGCGCTCCACCGCGTGCTGCTGGTCCTCTTCCAACGCCTGAAAAATGGCGCTGTGTTCGCTATCGACCGGGATCAACCGGCCGCCGCCTTCGGCAACGGCGCGCACGAAGAGATCGCCGGCGGAAACGAGGCATTCCTTGTTGGCGAGCGCAATATCGGCGCCGCGACGGGCGGCCGCCAGCGTCGGCGCAAGGCCGGCCGTGCCAACGATCGCCGCCATCACCCAATCCGCGGGCATCGAGGCGGCTTCGATCAAGGCGCTCTTGCCCGCGCCGGCCGCAATGCCTGACCCGGCCAAGGAATCCTTCAAATCCTGATAGCGCTCTTCATTGGCGGTGACGGCGAAAGTGGCGCCGCAGGCCTTGGCCTGCTCGGCCAGCAGGCCGATATTGTCATGCCCGGTGATCGCCGCGATGTCGAAGGCGTCACGTCCGCCCAGCTGGGCAATGACGTCAAGTGTATTCTGGCCGATAGAGCCGGTCGAACCCAATATCGTCAGGCGACGACGCGCCTTGCTGCCGGTGTTCATTCAGGTATCCGCATTTGCTGCTGTTCTCCAAGGCTCTACAGGGGATTGCCTGGAGCGGCAAGTCCGCCGTTGCGCGGGCGCGCCCAGGCGCCGCGGTGCAGCGAGGCTGAACTCACTGATTTGACGATATTTTCGCTCCCTGTTGAACCAAATGCGAAGTGCTGCGTTTTCCGACCACTCGGATGCGGAGAGTGATGAATGGTTTTTAAGGTAGCGACGTTTCACGGCACGGAACTCTCTTTGGAAAGCGAACAGGCAAGGCGCTCCGCCCTGGAGTCCGCCGTTGCCAATGCGCTCGCCGTGGCCGGCGGTATCGATGCTTCCGATGTCATGGTGACTGCCGCGGGCCAGGAAATCCGCCTGGATGGCTCGGTGGCGACACTGCAGGAGGTTAAGCGGGCAACGGCGGTCGCCGAATCCATTCCCGGTGTCCGGCTGGTCAGGAACAGGATCGCGGTGGGCTGATCTGAGGGCTTTCAGCCCATAGTCATCCTGCGACCGATACGGATTTGCGTAGCATCGCAGTTTTGAGGTAAGCGCATGAGAACGTTCATGATGGCCGTCGCCCTGCTGGGCATCGTTTCGGCCGCAACGGGCGCGTCCGCGCAAAATCATCTCGCCACATTCCGCGAAATCGCCGCCGGCCCGCTGCCGCTTCAGCCTTCAAGGCAATGGCGCAAGGGCACCGGCTGCCGGTTTGGATTCATGGAAAGACCGTCGAATCCCTGGGCCATGAGGTCATGTTCGGGGGAGAGAAAGTCTATGTGATGAGCGTCTGCAAGCAGCATGATTGCGGCGCCGAGCAGATCGCCGTCATGTACGATCCCGGCAAAAAGATCATATATGGCCTGCTGCTGCTTGCCGATCCCGAGACCAGAGCGGAAAGGCTGACATGGATGAACCTCGGCGCCGGCAATGTATCGATCGATGGCAGGACCATTCTCTACGCGGCACTGACCGGCAGCCTGGGGAACCCTCCGGATGGGTTTGATTATAAATAAGCTGATGGAGAGAAAGCCAGTTTGATCATGGCGAATGGTGATCTCGACGCGATTCGAACGCGTGACCCCCAGATTAGGAATCTGGTGCTCTATCCTGCTGAGCTACGAGACCACTCGGGATGATCCATACAAAAGCAAAGCCAGGAAGCCAAGCCCTTTTACGTCCTCGGGACAATTCGCTTTTGCTGTGCCGTGCGCCCTTATGTGGCGCACGGGTATGGGCGGCGGCGTTCAGGCGTTGAGGCGCTGTTCGGCGAGCCGCACCCAGTAGGAAATGCCGTGGGCGATGGCTTCGTCGTTGAAGTCGTAGGCCGGGTTGTGCAGGCCGGCGGTGTCGCCGTTGCCGACGAAGATGAAGGCGCCGGGGCGGGCGTTCAACATGTAGGAGAAATCCTCGCCGCCCATCATCGGGTCGATATCAGCTATGACGTTGCCGGCGCCGGCGATCTCCTCGGCGACCGCGATCGCATGGTCGGTCTCGTCGGCATGGTTGAAGGTGACCGGGTAGTTGCGCTGGAACTCGATCTCCACCCCGGCGCCGTGGCTTGCGGCGATGCCGGAGACGATCTGCTTGAAGCGCTGTTCGGCGAGATCGCGCATCTCGGGATCGAGCGTGCGTATGGTGCCGGTGAAGCGCGCATCGTTCGGGATGACGTTATGCGCGTTGCCGGCATTGAACGTGGTGACGGAGACGACGACGGATTTCAGCGGATTGGCGCTGCGCGAGGCGATGAGCTGCAGGTTGGAGATGATCTGCGCGCCGATCGCGATCGGGTCGATCGTATTGTGCGGCATGGCGGCGTGGCCGCCGACACCCTTGATGGAGATGGTGAATTCGTCCGTCGCCGCCATGATCGGACCCTTGCGGATGGCGAAGTGGCCGACGGGAAGGCCTGGCATATTGTGCATGCCGTAGACTTCCGCGATTTCGAAGCGCTCCATCATGCCGTCCTTGACCATGGCGTCGCCGCCGGCACCGCCTTCCTCGGCCGGCTGGAAGATGACGGCGATATTGCCGTTGAAATTGCGGTTTTCAGCGAGATATTTCGCCGCGCCCAAGAGCATGGCGGTGTGGCCGTCATGGCCGCAGGCATGCATCTTGCCGGGGGTTTCGGAAGCATAGGGCTTGCCGGTGATCTCGGTCAGCGGCAGGGCGTCCATATCGGCGCGCAGGCCGACCGTGCGCCCTTCGCCCTTGCCGCGGATCAGGCCGACGACGCCGGTGCGGCCGATGCCGGTCACCACCTCGTCGACCCCGAAGGAGCGCAGCTTCTCGGCCACGAAGGCGGCAGTATTGTCAACCGCATAGAGGAGCTCCGGATGGGCATGGATATGGCGGCGCCACTCGGTCACTTCGCCCTGGAGTTCTGCGGCTCTGTTCAAGATCGGCATGCTGATTTTCCTGCTGCTCAATATTCGTTCTGGTTCAACTTTCAGGTCGGTCGCACAGCCTCGGCCCGTTTGTCGCGGCCTTTGCGGCGTGCCACCGGCAAATAAAGTCGTCAATCGCCTTTGCCTTCTCCTAGCCATATAGGTTAAATAGACGAAGCTTTCGAGAAAATTCCGGACCTCTGAAGGATAGATCGTGCCGACGAAGCAGAATCGTTTGTATGCCGCCATGCGGCTTGTCCCTGTGGCCGCAGCAGCATCCATGCTTTTTCTGTCGACCGCGCAGACGGCCGGAGCCAATCCGCATATTCTCGTCGATGTCAGCACCGGGCGCGTGCTCGACCAGCAGGAGGCGTTTCGCCGCTGGTATCCCGCCTCGCTGACCAAGCTGATGACGACCTACGTCACCTTCCGTGCACTCCAGTCCGGCCAGATCAAGCTCGATACGCCCGTCGTGATGACGAAGCTCTCCGCTGGGCAGCCGCCGGCGAAGATGTACTTCAAGCCCGGTCAGAAGCTGACGCTCGACAATGCGTTGAAGATGATGCTGGTCAAATCGGCAAACGATCTTGCCATGGCCGTCGCCGAGACCGTGGGCGGCTCGCAACAGGGCTTCGTGGCGCGGATGAACGCGGAAGCGGCCCGCCTCGGCATGCGCGACTCGCATTTCATCAACCCGAACGGCCTTCCCGGCAAGGGGCAATATACGACGGCGCGCGACCTTGCGATCCTCAGCGTGGCGCTGCGCCGCGAGTTCCCGCAATATGCCGGCTATTTCTCGATGGAGGGCTTCACCAACGGCGTGAAGCAGGTGCCGAACATCAATATGCTCATTGGGCGCTTCGACGGCGCCGACGGCATGAAGACCGGCTTCATCTGCGCGTCCGGTTTCAACCAGATCGCATCGGCGACCCGCAACGGCCGTACGCTGATCTCGGTCGTTCTTGGAACCGACAGCCTGGCGGCCCGCGCCGACGATTCCGCCAATTTCCTGGAAAAGGGCTTCCAGAACCAGCTTTCCGGCAGCGAAACGCTGGCGACCCTGCGGCCCGGTGCGCCGTTGTCGAATGAGGTCGCCGATGTCACCGCCGACATCTGCAGCGCCAAGGGTGCGCATGCGCGCAGCGAAACCCGCGATCCCTTCGGCCGCACAAAGGTGCAGTCGCCCTATATTCACGAAATGGATCATGAGCCCAATTTCATCTATGCCGGCCTGATCGGCGGCCAGGACGTCGCGACCGCCGTCAAGGGCGATAAGGACGACGCCACGGCCAATGGCGATAAGGCCAGCAAGGGCGACAAGATCGCCGTCTCCGGCCGGGCGGCCAATGTGCCGATCCCGATCCCGCGTCCCACTTTCTAATATCGGATTGGAATCATGAGCGTTTCGCAGCAAAGAGTGCCGGTTGCCATCCTGACCGGTTTCCTCGGTGCGGGTAAATCGACCCTGCTCAATCGCATCCTCAAGGATGAGGCGATGCGCGATGCGGCCGTCATCATCAACGAATTCGGCGATGTCGGCATCGATCATCTGCTGGTGGAAAGCTCCGGCGATTCCATCATCGAGCTTTCCGACGGCTGCCTGTGCTGCACGGTGCGCGGCGAGCTGGTGGATACGCTGGCAAACCTCATGGATGCCATGCAGACCGGCCGTATCCGGCCGCTGAAACGCGTCGTCATCGAAACGACAGGTCTTGCCGATCCGGCTCCCGTCATGCAGTCGATCATGGGCAACCCGATCATCGCCACCAATTTCGATCTGGATGGCGTCATCACGGTGGTCGATGCGGTCAATGGCTTGCAGACGCTCGACAATCATGAAGAGGCGCGCAAGCAGGTGGCCGTCGCCGATCGCCTGATCGTTTCCAAGACGGCAATTGCCGGCGCGGTGCCGGAAGCGCAGCTCGAGAGCCGGTTGAGGGCGCTCAATCCGCGCGCGCAGATCATGAACGCCGACAGCGACGAGGCGGGCCGGGCGGCCATTCTCATCAACGGCCTCTATGATCCGGCTTCCAAGATCGCCGATGTCGGCCGCTGGCTGCGGGACGAGCTGGAGGCGGACGACGATCATCACCATCACCATGATGACCACGATCATGATCACCATCACGGCGATCACGGCCATCATCATCACCATCATGGGAACCACCACGGCCATCGGCATCAGCACGCCCACGACGTCACTCGCCATGACGGATCGATCCGGTCCTTCTCGATCGTCGAGACGCAGCCCATCGATCCGGTGGCGCTGGAAATGTTCATCGATCTCCTCCGTTCGGCGCATGGCGAAAAGCTCCTGCGCATGAAGGCGATCGTTGCCGTGTCGGATCGGCCGGAGCGTCCCGTCGTGCTTCATGGCGTGCAGAACATCTTCCATCCGCCGGTGCGGCTGCCGGCATGGCCAGACCCCGAAGACCGGCGCACGCGCATGGTGATCATCACCAAGGATCTGCCAGAGGATTTCGTGAAGGGCTTGTTCGATGCCTTCCTCAGCAAGCCGCGCGTCGATACGCCTGATAGAGCGGCACTGCAGGACAATCCGCTCGCCGTGCCGGGGATGAGGTTTTAGAGCATTTCCACTTTTCTTCGAATCGTGAAAATGCCCTACCTCCTTGTTTCTTTACGCATTCCGGACGGAAAACCGCTGCGCACTTTTCCTGAAATTGCTTCGCTCTGATGAGGCCAAGCAACCCTCGAACCACGAGGATGGCCCCGATCGTCACCCTCTCCGGATCACGAAGCGATGGCCGCTGTCCGTCTTCTCGCTGGCGAGAAGCGTGTGGCCCTTTTCATTGCAGAGATGCGGGATGTCGATCACCGCGAGAGGGTCGGTCGTTTCCACGGCCAAAGTCGCGCCGCTCGGCATGCCGCGCAGGCGCTTTTCCGTCTTGATCGCCGGATAGGGGCACTTCAGTCCGCGCAGATCGTAGATCTCGGCGTCGGGATTATTCACTCTTGGCCCAGAACTTCCAGAATGGCGGCTTCTTCGGCGGCTCGGTCTGTGCTGTCTCGACAGCCGGGTTCTGCGCATAAGCGAGCGGATTGACGACGGGGCCGGAATTCATCGGGTTCGCCATCGGGATCGGGACATTTGCCGGAACGTTGGCCGCGACCAGCGGGCCGCCGGCTTGCTGTGCAGCGGCACTGGGGGCGGCATTCGCCAGGCGGATGCTTGCCGTCGTCGTCGGGCTGGCCACGGTGCCGCCGCGAGCGACCTGCTGTGCCAACTGGTTGGACATCATCGACTCGAGATCGGCGACCTTCATCATCTTGCCGGCAGCAAGCGCGGTGCCGGTCGGCGCATAGGCAATATCGTGGCCCTTGCGCTGCTTGGCGACGACGGCCTTGCGCTCGGCCTCGCTCGGATCGTACCAGGCCATGCCGTCAAACTTCTTCGTGGCCGTGGCATAGTCTGCCTGATACTGCTTATCGTAAGTTGCAAGCGCTGTCTGCAGGGCGGGCGGGGTCGTCATGACAGGGCATTTGCCGCTGGCGTTGAACGGGCCGCTGGCCTGCTGGTTGAATACGTATTTCTTCTCGCAGACCTCGACTTCGGGCGGCCGCTTGGTGACTTCGAAATTGTCGTAGCCGACCTTCAGCATCTTCCAGAATTCGATATTGGGGCTGAGACGGTGCTTCCACATGTTTTCCGCGGTCATGCGGAAGGGGAAGGCCTCCAGCTGAACTGCCTTCTGGCCGCCCTTGAAGGCGTCGCGCGCGAAGGCATAGATTTCCAGCACTTGCTGATCAGTCATCGAATAGCAGCCCGACGACGAGCAGGCGCCGTGGATCATCAGATTGTTGCCGGTACGGCCGTTGGCGGCGTCGTAGCGGTTCGGGAAACCGGTATTGATGGCGAGATAGTATTTCGAATTCGGGTTCAGGTTGGCCGGCGTCAGCATGTAGAAGCCTTCCGGCGCTTGCCGGTCGCCTTCCTTGACCTTCGGGCCGAGACGGCCGGACCAGGCGCAGATGCTATAACTCGCGATGACTTCGAAACGGTTGTTCTGGTTCGCCTTCAGGACCTCCATCGCGCCTTCTTCCTTGAAGATGCGGATCATGATCGGTGAATTGCGATCCATGCCCTTCTTCGCCATGTCGGCGAGGATATGGCTGGGGAGAGGTTGCTCGACCTTGTTCTTGACCTTCGACAGATCAACCGACGCAGTGTCCAACGCGTCATTGCAGCCGGCAAGTGCCAGCGCCATCAGGGAAACATAAGCAAGGTGACGGATGCGCATTCTGACTTAGCCCATAAATGCGAAGAGCGGCAGCTCGATCTGTTTCGCCACTCCCCTCGAAGCATGAAACGGAATCATAGACGGCTTATACTTGAAAATTCCTTACCAGCCTATGACGCGCCTGAGGCACGCCGGCAAGTTTTTCTTTGCCATAACGCTTCGATAACAGGAATGTGGCCAAGATTTGGCCTCATTCCCATTTTTGCAATGATATTTTCAAGCTGCAGTCTAGAGATTGCGGCCGATATTGAGGAACTTCTGGCGGCGGTCAGTGCGCAGTTGTTCGCCCGAACGGCTAGAAAGCTCGCTGAGCGCGTTCGCAATAATGTCGCCGGTTGCAGCGATCACGGTCTGCGGATCGCGATGTGCGCCGCCGAGCGGTTCCGGAATGATACCATCGATGACGCCGAGGCTCTTCAGGTCGTCGGCGGTGATCTTCATATTCGTCGCGGCTTCCTTGGCGCGGGTTGAATCGCGCCACAGGATCGAGGCCGCGCCTTCGGGCGAAATCACGCTGTAGATCGAATGTTCGAGCATATAGACGCGGTTGCCGGTGGCGATCGCGATGGCGCCGCCGGAGCCGCCTTCGCCGATGATGACGGAGACGATCGGAACCTTGAGGGCAAGGCTGATTTCGGTCGAGCGGGCAATCGCTTCTGCCTGACCGCGCTCTTCGGCTCCGACGCCGGGATAGGCGCCTGCGGTATCGACCAGCGTGATCACCGGAAGCTGGAAACGGTCAGCCATTTCCATGATGCGGATTGCCTTGCGGTAGCCTTCCGGCCGGGCGCTGCCGAAATTATGCTTCAAGCGGCTCTTGGTGTCGTTGCCCTTCTCCTGGCCGATAATGGCGACGGGCTGGCCACGGAAGCGGGCAAAGCCCGCCTGGATGGCGGCGTCCTCGGAGAACTTGCGGTCGCCGGCCAGCGGGGTGAACTCCGTCAGCAGCGCACTGGCGTAGTCGACGAAATGCGGCCGCTGCGGATGGCGGGCGACCTGCGTCTTCTGCCAGGCATTGAGCTTGGAATAGATGTCGGCCGTCGCCTCGCGGACGCGGATTTCGAGCCGCGTCACTTCGTCGGAAGTGTCGATGCTCTCATCTTCGCTCGCCAGTTTCTTGAGCTCGTGAATCTTGCCTTCGAGATCCGAGATGGGCTTTTCGAAGTCGAGATAATTGTGCATGAGGTGCGTTTCCGATCCTTTTGCGCGGGACGAGAGAAGGCGGCTTTAGCCAGTATGCCGGTCCTAATCCTGTTTTTTTGCCTGTTTGGCAAGGGGGTGATGCGTTTGCACGAGCTGATGAAGGCGTTCTTCCAGCACATGTGTATAGATTTGCGTGGTCGAAATGTCCGAATGGCCGAGTAGTTCCTGCACCACGCGCAGGTCCGCGCCGTTCGCCAGAAGGTGGCTCGCGAAGGCATGGCGCATGACGTGCGGCGAGATCATCGAAGGCGTTAGCCCGGCGCGGATGGCAAGATCCTTGAGATCGCGGGCGAAGACCTGGCGCGGCAGATAACCCTGCTGTGAGGCTGCGGGAAAGAGCCATGGGCTTTCCGGTGCCGGCTGCTTGGCGTTTGCAGCCAGTTCGGCCTGTATGCGTCCATAGGCCTTCAAGGCGGCGATGGCCGATTGCGACAGCGGCACCAGCCTTTCCTTGTTTCCCTTGCCGCGGATGATCAGAAAGCGCCCTTCATGATCGAGCACCTTGGCGGGCAGGGTAACGAGTTCGCTGACGCGCATGCCGGTGGCATAGAGCAATTCCAGCAGCACGAGCATCCGCTGGCGCTGCAGCTGGTCGGGGCCTGCGGCGGCGGCTTCGTTTTCCGCCTGTGTCAGAAGACGCGTCACTTCGTCGACGCCCATGGTCTTCGGAAGGGGGCGGCCTTTTTTCGGTGCGTCGAGGATTCCCGTGGGATCGTCCGTGCGCAAGCCTTCCGCATAAAGGAATTTGTAGAATTGCCGCATGGCGGAGAGCCGCCGCGCCTGGGACGAGGGTTTGAAACCCTGAGCCGAGAGGGAGGAAAGGTAGGCGCCGAGATCGTTCGAGCCCGCCTCGGTCAGGCGGACGCTCCGCCCGGACAGGAAGGAATGGAGATCGTCGAGATCGCGTTCATAGGATTGCAGGGTGTTGACCGCAGCACCACGCTCGGCACTCATCATCTCGAGGAAGGCTTCAAGGTGCGCCCGGCTCAGATCTCTCACGCCAGCCCTTGCGTTCATTGCTTCAACGAGCCGGTGACTGGTGGATTGCCCGTGACTGGCGGATTGATGCGCTCCGGCGGGATGCGGATGGTGATCTCGCGCGGCTGCGGATCGACGAAGAGAGCGAGCGCCCACATTGCCCCATATATCGATCCGCCGATCACCGCGCAGATGACAAGGAAGCGAAACAGGGTTGGCATTCGAACACTCTCCTCGTGCCAGTCACAGCCCTGGCGACGCAATAATCATATCCACCAAGCGTTAGCTGAAGGATATTGCAGACATGTTTACGCGGCGGCGTCTTGACGCTACCGGCGCATTTGACGATACCGTTTCCAAAGAAATTGTGAATGGGCCTATGAGTGAACAAGTCCTGACCCTTGCAGAGAACCTCAGAGACAAGGCGCGCGCCGCCCTGGGTCGGCGCAATCTTGTCCTAGTGGGGTTGATGGGAGCGGGCAAATCCTCGGTCGGCCGTTTGGTCGCGCAGCAGCTTAGCATCCCCTTTGTCGACACTGACGCCGAGATCGAGCGCGTATCGCGCATGACGATTGCGGAACTTTTTGCTGCCTATGGCGAGCAGGAGTTTCGGGCGCTGGAAACGCGCGTCATCAAGCGGCTGTTGCGCGGCGGTCCGCGCGTGGTTTCGACCGGCGGCGGCGCTTTCATTAACGAGAATACGCGGCAGCATGTCAAGCGCGGCGGTCTTTCCGTCTGGCTGAAGGCCGATATCGACGTGCTCTGGGAGCGGGTCAACAAGCGCGACACGCGTCCGCTGCTTAAGACAGAAAATCCGAAACAGACCCTCGAGAGCCTGATGAATGCGCGCTATCCGATCTATGCGGAAGCCGATCTCACGGTTCTGTCCCGCGATGTCAGCAAGGAAGTCATGGTCAAGGAAGTCCTTGCTGCCATCGTCGAGGGAAAGAAAGCAGAAAGCAAAGCCCCATGAATGCGATCACACCGGCTGCCGCAGAACGTCTCGTGCGTGTGCCTCTCGGCGAGCGCGCCTACGACATCCTGATCGGCCCCGGCCTGATCGCCAGAGCCGGGCGCGAGATCGCCGCACGGTTGAAAGGCCGCAAGGCCGCTGTGATCACCGACGAAAACGTCGCGCCGCGTTACCTGGATGCCTTGGTCGCCAGCCTCGAGGCTGCGGGCATTCAGGCAGCCAGCCTCGTTTTGCCGGCCGGAGAAAAGACCAAGAGCTTCGAGCATCTCATGACGGTCTGCGACGCGGTGCTGACCGCGCGCGTCGAGCGTAACGATGCCGTAATCGCACTCGGTGGCGGCGTCATCGGCGATCTCTCAGGCTTTGCCGCCGGCATCGTGCGTCGCGGCGTTCGCTTCGTGCAGATTCCGACGTCGCTGCTGTCGCAGGTGGATTCTTCCGTTGGCGGCAAGACCGGCATCAACACCCGTCACGGCAAGAACCTCGTCGGCGTCTTCCATCAGCCCGATCTCGTGCTGGCCGATATCGATGTGCTGAATACGCTGAGCGAGCGCGAATTCCGTGCCGGTTATGCCGAGGTCGCCAAGTATGGCCTGATCGATAAGCCGGATTTCTTCGCCTGGCTCGAGACGAACTGGAGGGATGTCTTTGCCGGCGGAGCTGCCCGCATCGAGGCGATCGCTGCGAGCTGCCAGGCGAAATCCGATGTCGTCGTCGCCGACGAACGTGAAAACGGTCCGCGTGCCCTGCTCAATCTCGGCCATACTTTCGGCCACGCGCTGGAAGCCGCCACCGCCTATGACAGCCGCAGGCTGGTGCATGGCGAGGGCGTTGCCATCGGCATGGTGCTCGCGCATGAATTTTCCGCCCGCCTCAATCTGGCAAGTCCCGATGATGCCAAGCGAGTAGAGGCGCACCTGAAGGCTGTCGGCCTGCCGACGCGGATGGGCGACATTCCCGGTGAGCTGCCGCCGGCCGAAACGCTGATGGACGCGATCGCGCAGGACAAGAAGGTCAAGAGCGGCAAGCTCACCTTCATCCTCACTCGCGGTATCGGCCAGTCCTTCGTTGCGGACGATGTGCCTTCTTCCGAAGTCCTGAGTTTCCTGAAGGAAAAACATCCCTGATGACGATCGAGGGCACGCTGGCTGTCTTGTTCGAATATTGGCCCGAGATCCTCTCGATCGTCGCGCTCGTGTTGTTGTCGGCCTTCTTTTCCGGTTCGGAAACGGCGCTTACCGCTGTTTCGCGCAGCCGCATCCATACGCTGGAGGCCAATGGCGACGAAAGTGCTGGGATCGTGCGTCGTCTGATCGAGCGCCGGGACCGGTTGATCGGCGCCCTGCTCATCGGCAACAACCTTGCGAACATTCTGGCCTCGTCGCTGGCGACCAGCGTATTTCTCGGTCTCTTTGGTAATTCCGGCGTGGCGCTGGCAACGGCGGCGATGACCGTCATCCTCGTCATCTTCGCCGAGGTGCTGCCGAAGAGCTGGGCCATTTCCACGCCTGATCGCTTTGCGCTCAATGTGGCCGGCACGGTGCGGCTCTTCGTTGCCATCGTCGGCCCGGTGTCGAGCTTCGTCAACGCCATCGTCCGCTGGATTCTCGGCATTTTCGGCATCAACCTCTCGAAAGAGGTGTCGATGCTATCGGCGCATGAGGAGCTGCGCGGTGCGGTCGATCTGCTGCACCGGGAAGGCTCGGTGGTCAAGGCCGACCGTGACCGTCTGGGCGGCGTGCTCGACCTCGGCGAGCTGGAGCTTTCCGACATCATGGTGCATCGCACGGCGATGCGCGCCATCAATGCCGACGACCAGCCCGAGGTGGTCGTGCGCGCCATTCTCGACAGCCCCTATACGCGCATGCCGCTCTGGCGCGGTTCGATCGACAACATCATCGGCGTCGTGCATGCCAAGGACCTGCTGAGGGCGCTGGCAGAGCCGAATGTCGAGCCGGAAAATCTCGACATCGTCAAGATCGCGCAGAAGCCCTGGTTCGTGCCCGACAGCACCAATCTCGAAGACCAGCTCAACGCCTTCCTGCGCCGCAAGCAGCATTTTGCCGTCGTCGTCGACGAATATGGCGAGGTGCAGGGCATCGTGACGCTGGAGGACATTCTCGAGGAGATCGTCGGCGATATTGCCGATGAGCACGATCTCGACATCCAGGGCGTGCGGCAGGAGGCCGACGGCTCGATCGTCGTCGATGGCGTCGTGCCTATCCGCGACCTGAACCGCGCGCTCGACTGGAACCTGCCGGACGAGGAGGCAACGACGATTGCCGGTCTCGTGATCCACGAATCGATGACCATCCCGGAAGAGCGGCAGGCCTTCACTTTCTACGGCAAGCGCTTCATCGTCATGAAGCGGGAGAAGAACCGCATCACCAAGCTGCGCATTCGCCCCGCCGAGACGGAAGAGACGAAGCCGCAATAGGGGCTGTCCGTTCGCGGCTACCAGCGAACAGGCTCACCCGGCGCCGCGGGTTCCACGGCCAGCGCATGCAGCCCGGCATCCAGCTCCGGCTTCAGTAACTCATTGATCGCCCTATGGCGTGCCAGGCGCGGCATGCCGGCGAACTTGGCAGAAACGATGCGAATTCTTATATGGGTCTCGCCGGTGCCGGTCATGTCGGGCTGATGGCCGGCATGCAGGTGGCTCTCATTGATGACGGCGAGGCGCTCTGGCGCGAAAGCAACGTTGAGCTTCGCCTCAATGCGAGATTGCAGTGTCGTTTCCATATTCCCGCGTCGACCTCCGCTGCGAAAAAAAGCTCCCACAAAGCCTATAACATTCCTGTTTGTCAATTCTTGTTGTGGGGTATCCAAGGCCCCATAATTAGGACGCCATGAGACTTGATTCAAAATATTTCGATCGCATCCGTACCCGCCGCAAACGCGCGCAGGAGCCCGAGCAAGGCCCGCCGACATGCCAGTGGGACGGCTGTGACAAGCACGGTACGCATCGCGCCCCTGTCGGGCGCAATGCGGAAGGGCAGTTCTTTTTGTTCTGCTTCGAACACGTCAAGGAATACAACAAGGGCTACAACTATTTCTCTGGCCTCTCGGACGGCGAGATCGCACGCTACCAGAAGGAAGCCATCACCGGCCATCGCCCGACCTGGACGGTTGGTGTCAACAAGGCTGCCAAGAACAGCCCGCTGCAATCGGATATTCGTTCCGGCTCCTATTCCCGCGTGCGGGATCCTTTCGGCTTCGTCAAGGAAGGAGAGGGGCAGGGGCGCGGACCGCGCTTCCCGCAGCAGCGCAAGCTGAAAACGCTCGAGGCGAAGGCGTTCGACACGATGGGGCTTGGCGCCACGGCAACGGCGCCGGAAATCAAGCGCCGCTACAAGGAATTGGTGAAAATGCACCATCCGGATGCCAATGGCGGCGACCGCGGTTCCGAGGAGCGCTTTCGCGCGGTCATACAGGCCTATCAATTATTGAAACAGAACGGTTTTTGTTAATTCCTGTCCTTGCTCTCCGCCTTCAATCAGGTATGGTCCAAATCGGCTGAAGCCGCGGGCAACCGCGGCAGGGTGTGCTTTTGGCTGGCTGCACCTCGGCCGACTTTCCGGACGCGGCGTTTCTTGTCCGGGACTCTGTTCAAGGATGCTCGCAAGCGATCATGCAATCGCGCCGAGATTTTGCTTTAGTCCCGGAGAAGTATCGCCGTTGTTCCGACCGAACGGATGCGGGCAAGAAAGCTGCGGCGATTCGGACAAAATGGCTGAGATTGATATGGCAGGGTGAAAGCCACCCGCCCTGGAGACATGATGAGCAAGATCGACCTTGATATTTCCGAGATTCCCGACACCACCGTTTCGGTTCGTGAAGTCTTCGGCATTGATTCCGACATTCGCGTTCCCGCCTATAGCCAGGGCAGTGCCTACGTGCCCGATCTGGATGCGGACTACCTGTTCGACCGCGAGACCACGCTCGCCATCCTCGCCGGCTTTGCCCACAACCGCCGCGTGATGATCTCGGGCTATCACGGCACGGGCAAGTCTTCTCACATCGAGCAGGTTGCTGCGCGCCTCAACTGGCCGTGCGTGCGTATCAACCTCGACAGCCACGTTAGCCGTATCGATCTCGTCGGCAAGGACGCCATCGTCGTCAAGGACGGGCTGCAGGTCACCGAATTCAAGGACGGCATCCTGCCCTGGGCCTACCAGCACAACGTCGCGCTCGTCTTCGACGAATACGATGCCGGCCGTCCGGACGTGATGTTCGTCATTCAGCGCGTGCTGGAATCGTCGGGCCGCCTGACGCTGCTCGACCAGAGCCGCGTTATCCGTCCTCACCCGGCCTTCCGCCTGTTCGCAACCGCCAACACCATCGGTCTCGGCGACACGACCGGCCTCTATCACGGCACGCAGCAGATCAACCAGGCTCAGATGGACCGTTGGTCGATCGTGACGACGCTGAACTATCTGCCGCACAACAACGAAGTCGACATCGTGCTGGCGAAGGTGAAGTCCTTCCGCACCGACAAGGGTCGCGACACCGTCTCCAAGATGGTGCGCGTCGCCGACCTGACGCGCGCGGCCTTCATGAACGGCGACCTGTCGACCGTCATGAGCCCGCGTACCGTCATCACCTGGGCTGAGAATGCGGAGATCTTCGGCGATGTCGCCTTTGCCTTCCGCGTCACCTTCCTCAACAAGTGCGATGAGCTGGAGCGGCCGCTGGTCGCCGAGCACTATCAGCGCGCCTTCGGCGTCGAGCTGAAGGAAAGTGCTGCCAACATCGTGCTTGAAGCATAGGGAAGAGCCGACACATCATGTCAGGTCGCGGAGATAATTCCAGAGCGAAGCCGGGTGCTCCGGTGGACATGGAGCCGTTGCGCCGGGCGATCACTGGCTGTGTGCGCTCGATCGCCGGCGATGCCGAGGTCGAGGTTGCATTCGCCAACGAACGTCCGGGGATGACCGGCGAGCGCATCCGCTTGCCGGAGCTTTCGAAGCGGCCGACGATGCATGAGCTCGCGGTGACCCGCGGGCTTGGCGATTCGATGGCCCTGCGTCTTGCCTGCCACGACGCTCGCGTCCATGCGGTCATGGCGCCGCAGGGCGCCGATGCGCGCGGCATCTTCGATGCCGTCGAGCAGGCACGTGTCGAATCGATCGGTTCGCTGCGCATGAGCGGCGTTGCCGCCAACATCAAGTCGATGAATGCAGAGAAATACGCCAAGGCGAATTTCTCCGGCATCGAGCGGCGCGAGGATGCGCCGATCGGCGAGGCCATGGCGATGATCGTGCGCGAGAAGCTGACCGGCCAGAAGCCACCGGAAAGTGCTGGCAAGGTGCTCGACCTCTGGCGGCCCTTCATTGAGGAAAAGACCGGCGGTCAACTCGAGAACCTGCTTTCGGCAATCAACGACCAGCAGAGCTTTGCCCGTGTCGTCCGCAATATTCTGACCGCCATGGAAATGGCCGAGGAATATGGCGACGAGCAGTCGGAACCCGACAGCGAGGAGCAGCCGAGCGAAGAAGACAAGCCGAACGGCGAAGACCAGGACAACGACGACGCCAAGGAAGACGAAGGCTCTGACGCGGCACCCGCCGAGGATAGCGAAGCTTCCGACGAGCAGATGGAAGATGGCGCAACCGAGGACGGTGGCGAGATCTCCGACGACGATATGAGCGAAGAGGGCGAGGAAGACTCGGAAACGCCGGGCGAGACCCGCCGTCCGAATACGCCTTTCGCCGACTTCAACGAGAAGGTCGACTATCACGTCTATACGGAGGAGTTCGACGAGACCACGACGGCGCAGGAACTGTGCGACGTGGCCGAGCTCGAGCGCCTGCGCGCCTTCCTCGACAAGCAGCTTGCCCATCTGCAGGGGGCTGTCGGACGGCTGGCCAACCGTTTGCAGCGTCGCCTGATGGCGCAGCAGAACCGCTCCTGGGACTTCGATCTGGAAGAGGGTTATCTCGATCCGGCACGTCTGACGCGCCTGATCATCGACCCGATGCAGGCGCTGTCCTTCAAGATGGAGCGCGACACGCAGTTTCGCGATACGGTCGTGACGCTGCTGATCGACAATTCCGGCTCGATGCGCGGACGGCCGATCACGGTTGCTGCCTCCTGCGCCGACATCCTTGCCCGCACACTCGAGCGCTGCGGCGTGAAGGTCGAGATCCTCGGCTTCACCACCAAGGCCTGGAAGGGTGGGCAGGCGCGCGAGAAGTGGCTTGCCAGCGGCAAGCCGCAGACACCGGGTCGCCTGAATGACCTGCGTCACATCATCTACAAATCTGCGGATGAGCCTTATCGCCGGTCGCGCAGCAATCTTGGCCTGATGATGCGGGAAGGCCTGCTTAAGGAGAATATCGACGGCGAGGCGCTGATCTGGGCGCATAACCGCCTGCTCGGTCGCCGCGAGCAGCGCCGCATCCTGATGATGATTTCGGACGGCGCGCCGGTCGACGATTCGACGCTATCGGTCAATCCGGGCAATTATCTGGAACGGCACCTGCGGGCCGTCATCGATCAGATCGAGACGCGTTCCCCTGTGGAGCTGCTGGCGATCGGCATCGGTCACGATGTGACGCGCTACTATCGCCGCGCCGTCACGATCGTCGATGCCGACGAACTTGCAGGCGCCATGACGGAGCAGCTCGCCTCGCTGTTCGAGGACCAGGCAAGCATGCCGCGTTCGCGCATGCGCCGTGCAAGCTGAGCCCGCTTCGGCTTCCTTTCGCATCGGCCTTGAGGCCGATGCCTTTTCTTTTTGGCAATCTACGCTGTAAGGGCTGGCCTGGCACGGTGCGCTGCATCAGCCTGATGGCGATACTGGCACTGCCGCTAGCCGGGTGCGATGCCGCAGACCGAGCCGACGATGGCGGCCCGGCCAATATTCGCGCCAATGTCATCTCGACCTTCAGGCCGGGCTCGCAGCAAACGCAGTTCGGAGCTCTGGAATTTATTGGCGGTCTTGAGCTCAGTTCCGACAATGCGCTTCTGGGTGCCATTTCCGCCATCCGTTTTCGTCCCGATCAGCGGCATTTCGTTTCCGTGCTGGATACCGGCCACTGGCTGACGGGTGCCACAGAGCGCGACGAGAAGGGGCGGTTGAAAGGTATTGCCGAGGCACGCATCATGCCGATGATGGACCGCCACGGCAGCATCGACGCCGGGACGGGGGCGATGGATGCCGAGGGTCTGGCATTGCGCGACGATCATGTCCTCGTGAGTTACGAGCAGTATCATCGCGTCGATATCTATCCCGATCCGGGCTTCGAGATTTCGCCGCCGGACAATAGCCTGCCGATCCCCATTCCAAGGCTGCAGCTTCGTTCCAACCGCAGCCTCGAAGCGCTGATGATCGCGCCGCAGTCCAGTCCGCTTGCCGGAGCCGCCGTCATCATTACGGAAGATAGCCTGGATGAGCAGGGCAATATGGTGGCAGCCATTCTCGACGGCCCGCTGCATGGTCGTTTCACCGTCCGGCACTATGATGGTTTCGACGTCAGCGACGGTGTCTTCCTGCCCGATGGCGATCTGCTGTTGCTGGAGCGCCGCTTCGGGCTGGCGCATGGTCTTGGCGTGCGCATCCGCCGCATTGCCGGCGCGGATATCAAGCCGGACGCGGTGGTGGACGGCAAGGTGATCTTCCAGGCCGATTCCAGGGAGCAGATCGACAATATGGAAGGGATCGACGTCTTCCGCGCGGCTGACGGATCCCTCCATCTCATTCTTATCTCGGACGACAATCACTCGATTTTGCAGCGCAGCCTGATGCTGGAGTTCCGCCTGAGCGACGAAAGCGTCGTCAGCCGGAACTAGAAGTGACGCGGCGCCAATTTTATTCTCTGCGCCGATCTTGCTGCATTGAGGAAATTTTCGTTGTGAGCTAAGCGACCCCATTGCTCCAACAATGGGATTCTTCGACATGTCTGCTCCTGACAAACCTATAGTGCTGGTGCATGGGCTATTTGGCAGCCTGAATGACCCCGAGATCCTGGCAGCTTTCGGCAGTGCCGATGTTCATGCGCCGGACCTTATTGGCTATGGCCGCAACCGCGAGGCGGACACCAGCAGCCTGGTCCTTCTCGATCAAGCCCGCCACATCGCAGATTTCATATCCGGCCTCGGTGCAGGCAAGGTGCATCTGGTCGGACATTCGGTCGGTGGTGCGGTTTCGGTGCTCGTCGCCCAGCATTTTCCCGAGCTCATCGAATCGCTGACGAGCGTCGAAGGCAATTTCACGTTGAAGGATGCGTTCTGGTCGGCGCAGATTGCCGTGAAGCCGAACGAGGAGGTGGCTAGCATCATCTCCGGCTATGGGACCGATCCGGACGCGTGGATCGCCGGTGCAGGCGTGCAGATCAACGAATGGACGTCATCGCTTGCCAGAAGTTGGCTTGCGAATCAGCCGCCCTCAACGATCAAGGCGCAGGCCAAGGCGGTGGTAGCAGCGACGGGAGAAGCGGCTTATCTCGACGCGATCCGCGGCATTTTGCAGTCCGACGTTCCCGTCTATCTGATTGCCGGGCGCCGTTCCGCGGAGGGTTGGGATGTTCCCGATTGGGTCAATGATCTCTGCACGGCGCGGCTCAATATCGCCGATACCGGCCATTTGATGATGGCAGAAAATCCGGCCGCATTCGCAGCCGCCGTTCTGACCTGCCTGTCTTATCGCTGAAGAGTGTTTCGGCGCGTACCGATAGCGATCCGCGCCGAACAATTAACCGCTCAGGCGGCCGGGGCCCGCGACATCGGCTTCAGCGTGTTCATGAGTGCGCCATAGGGCAGCAGCATGACGAGGCCGACGGTCATCTTGACCGAGAAATCGCCGATCGCCCAGGAAATCCAGCGCGGTGCCGAGGTGGGGAAAACGCCGAGGATCGGCGCCCATTCGATCGCGAAGGGATCGTTCGGTCCGAAGAGGACGAAGAAGGGCGCGAAGGCGAAGGAGAAGAAGATTAGCGTATCGAGCATCGAGCCGATGAGCGAGCCGAACAGCGGTGCGCGCCACCAGGCCAGACGGCGAAGGCGGTTGAAAACCGAGATGTCGAGCAGCTGGCCGGCGAGATAGGCCGAACCGGAGGCGATCGCGATGCGCGGCTGTGCGGTATAGAACGACAGCGCGACGCCGACGACGAAGCCGGCAAACACCACCTTGCGCGCGGCCTTCGGGCCGAACTGGCGGTTGGTCAGATCGGTGATGAGGAAGGCGACCGGATAGGTGAAGGCGCCCCAGGTGAGGATATCCGCAAGATTGATACCGGCGAGCGTCGCCTGTAGCGGATACTGCACGAGGATATTGGAAGCGACGACGACCAGCGTCATCAGCAGAACGTAGATAAGGGTGCGACGTGCCGTGAGCATTTTTTTATCCTGGGAGATGCCACCAGTTGAAGGAAACCGGACATGGAAAAAGGCTTGTCCGGAGATGATCCGTGCAAGCCTTTTAGCCGTATGCTATCGCGAAGTGCTAAAGCTTAAGCAGCGACTGCAGCTTCAGCGGACTTCTTGACGATCTGACGACGCAGCAGGCGAGCGCGCATGCTGAGTTCGTTTTCGCTTGCCTTAATGAGGAAAGCGTCCAGACCGCCGCGATGTTCGACCGAGCGAAGCGCTGCTGCGGAAACGCGCAGACGATAGCGCTGGCCGAGAACGTCGGAGATCAGCGTGACCTGGCAGAGGTTCGGCAGGAACCGACGCTTGGTTCTGTTGTTGGCGTGGCTGACATTGTTGCCCACGAGGACGGCCTTGCCGGTCAATTCGCACATGCGGGACATGGTACACCTACTTTTGTTTTTCTAGGCCATCGGATAAACATCCCGGGCAAAGCCCGGCGCGCAATCCAACAGGCCATAATTGGAAAGTTGCGGTTCTATAGTCAGAGCGGCCGGCTGCGTCAAGCTAAACCTTGTGTTTTCCCGCAATTCCGTCAAAAAGCTGCTGTTCTCTGGTGCTCGCAGCAGACGAACATAGTGTCTATATATCTCGCCTGACCCTCGTTGAAGGCCCTGAATCATGGTTCAAATTCGGAAGTGGCTTCTCATTTCAGCTATCGTTGCGTCGATGCCATCGCTGGCATTGGCCGACGTGCTGCGGCATGAAACGCGCTATCGCGTTTCGCTGGCCGGCCTGCCGATCGCCAGAGCGGATTTCAAGACCGAAGTCACCGGCAAGCAGTTTACGATCCGCGGCAACATTACTTCCGCCGGTCTTGCTGACCTCGTCACTTCTATCGATGCCAGGACGGATGTGAGCGGTGTGGTCAACGATAGCAAGCTGCAGGCGACGCATTACACGCTGTACTACAAGAGCGGCAAGAAAGAGCGCACCTACGATGTCGGCTATACCAACGGCAACGTGACGTCGAACACGATCACGCCGGAGCCGAAGCGGCCGGACAGCTGGATCCCTGTTACGGAGGGGGATCTTAAGTCCGTGCTCGATCCGATTTCCGGCATGATCTTTCCGATCACGCCCAGCCTCAATCTCTGCAATCAGACGCTGGCCGTCTTCGATGGCGAGATGCGCCTGGATCTGAAGCTGTCGCCGAAGGGGTCTCATCCCTTCTCGACCGACGGCTTCAAGGGCAAAACGGTTGCCTGCGGCGTGCGCTTCACGCCGAAGAGCGGCTATAAAAGCACGCGCAAGGATTATCTCTATCTTGCCAAGAGCGACAATATGGAGATCTGGTTTGCCAAGGCCGATACCATGAATGTATATGCTCCGGTCTACGTGCGCATACCGACGCAATACGGGACCGTGACGATTACCGCCGTGAAATACGGCAGCTAGACCGACAAACGCTTCGCAGAAGCGCTTTACGCCCCTAGCGTTTAATTTCTCCGCAATTCCGGACGGAAAGCCGCCGAGCACTTTTCCTGGAATTGTTTCAGCGGGCAGAGGGATGCCCGCAGCAACGAGCTGGGGGCAGAGTTGAAGTTTCGTGCGACATTGACGGGCTTTTCGGCCATTCTGATGTGGTCGTTTCTGGCGCTTTTGACGGTGGCATCCGGCAAGATGCAGCCGTTTCAGCTGCTTGCCATCTGCTTTGCCATCGGCAGCATTCCCGGCATCGTCGTGCTACTGTTGCGGCCGGAGCGCCTCCAGCTTCTGCGTCAACCCGCCAAGGTCTGGATAACGGGCATTGCCGGCCTGTTCGGCTATCATTTCCTCTATTTCACGGCGCTGCGCCATGCGCCGGCGGTGGAGGCGGGGCTGATCGCCTATCTCTGGCCGCTTTTGATCGTCGTCGGTTCGGCGTTGCTGCCGGGCGAGCGGCTGCGCTGGTATCATATCGTCGGCGCCTTGATGGGGCTCGCGGGTACGGTTCTGATCGTCGGGCGCAACGGCTTTCATTTCGAAGGCGCCTATGCGGTCGGCTACGGCGCGGCTTTCCTTTGCGCCTTCACCTGGTCCGGCTACTCGCTGATCACGCGCCGTTTCGAGGCCGTTTCCACCGATGTCGTCACCATATTCTGCCTCGTCACGGCTATCCTCTCCTTCTTCTGCCATCTCGGTCTGGAGGAGACCATCTGGCCGGAGAGCGCGGCCCAATGGGTCGCCGTGCTCGGCCTCGGCCTCTTTCCAGTCGGAGCCGCCTTCTACGCCTGGGATTACGGCGTCAAGAATGGGGATATCCAGATTCTCGGCGCAGCAAGCTATGCCGCACCGTTGCTGTCGACGCTGATCCTGACGCTTTTCGGCTTTGCCGAGCCAAGTTGGGGCATTGCGCTTGCCTGCCTGCTGGTGACCGGTGGCGCGGTGCTCGCCGCGCATCGCATGATCCTGCGTCGTGGCCGTGCGGAGCAGGTGCAGGCGGAAGCGGCGGAATAGCTCCGCCGCGATCATTGCCAGTTATTTCTTGAAGACTTTTTCGAGGAAAGCCGCGAGCGACGGCCGCCAGACGTCCATCTCGTGCTGGAGGTCCGGATATTCGTGGTACTCGTGATTGATCTTTTTCTCGTCGAGCGTCGCCTTCAGGCCGGCAACGTCCTTGCCGACGACCTGATCCTTGCTGCCAACGGATACCGTGAAATTGCGCAACGCCTTGTTGATCTTTTCCGGCTCGTTCAGCACGGCGTCTACCGCCTTGTTTGGAACGGTCGTGGTGCTGACGCCGCTGAAGGTCGCGACCCAGCCGAAGGCGTCCAGATGCGTGAGGCCTGAGACGAGGGCCTGGTATCCGCCCTGCGAGAGCCCGGCAACGGCACGGCCGTCAGCCTCGTTTTGCACCCGATAGTGCGTCTTCATGTATGGGATGAGATCGTCGATCAGCTCGCGATCGGCTGCCTCGGCATTGGCCGGATAGAAATTCGCACGACGATCGGCGGCTGGGAAGTTTTCGGCAATCGCGATCGGCACGTCGGTTTCCGTATCCGGTATAACGACGATCATCGGCTCGATCTTCTTCTCGGCGAGGAGATTGTCGAGCATCTGCGGTGCGCGTCCCTGCGCAACCCAGGAGCCGACCGTATCGCCGAAGCCGTGATAGAGGTAGAGCACGGGCAGCGGCTCGGAGGCATCGGTGTAGCCGGGCGGAGTGTAGACATACATCTGCCGCTCCGATTCGAGTGCGTTGGAATGCAGGGTCACCAGCCGTAGATCGCCATGCGGCACGTTGCGGATATCGAGAATGCTGCCGGGCACGAGGATCAGGCTGGTGTTGACCTGCCGCTGCGGCTTTTGCGCGTTGGTTCCCGTGTCGATGCTGCGGAAGCCGTCGATGTTGAAATAATATTCGTAAAGGTCGGGCCTCAATGCCTCGGTCTTCGCGTCCCAGGTGCCATCATCGCCGCGTTGCATGGCGATCGGATCGCGCGAGCCGAGGCCGACGGAGACGGCCTTTGCGCCAGGGGCATAGAGCCGAAAAGTGATCGAGCCGTCTTTTTCGACCGAGGTGACGAAGTTTTTCAGAGGCTTTTCGGCCGGCGGCGACGCCGGCGCATCAAGGGCAAAGACAGGGGCGCTCATGACACAGCCTCCCGCGACGAGCAAAGAAAACAACAATCGCACGAAAAAACCTCCTCCAGATAGATCAATTTTCTCTCTCCCCGTGTGAAGCTGAGACGGTGCGACGTTTTTTCAAGGCTGCCGGTCTGCGTTGTGTGGCCGCATCCCGCGTGATGTCAACGAAAGGCAGGTGAGGTTCAGTCTGAGGCGGGCTTCCAGTCCGGCGGGGCCATTTCGAAGCTCGAAAACTCGAAGCCGGGGGAGACCGTGCAGCCGACGAGCGTGAATTCGCCGAGGCTTTCGGCGGATTGCCACCAGTTGGCTGGAATGATGGCCTGCGGGCGCTCGCCCTTTGCCAGATCGGTGCCGAGAACGAGCCTTTCACTCGCCTTGCCGTCCGCCGAGCGGTGCAAGGCGAGCGGCGCGCCGGCATAGTAGTGCCAGACCTCTGCGGCATCGTGGACCCGGTGCCAGTGCGAGCGCTCGCCGGCCTCAAGCAGATAGTAGATCGCCGTGGAGTGGCCGCGTGCACCGCCATTCTCGTCGCGGAACGTCTGCACGTACCAGCCACCCTCCGGATGCCGCTGCATGGAAAGCGTTTCGATGATCTCTTTCACCTGCATCAGAAATTGTCCTTGCGCTTGCGGATTTCAGCGAAGACCTCGTCGTTGCCACGGCTTTCCATCAGCAGGTGGCGGCGGATTGCGGGATCTGCGGCGCGCAGGAACGGGTTTGTCTCCTTCTCCAGCGCCAGCGTCGTCGGGATGGTGAATTTGCCTTGCGCCCTTAGTGCCTCGATATCGGCAGCGCGCGCTTTCAGCCGCTCATTGTCGGGATCGATCGTCACCGCAAAGCGGGCGTTGGAGAGCGTGTATTCGTGGCCGAAATAAACGGCCGTTTCGTCCGGCAAGACAGCGAGCTTTTGCAGCGAGGCCCACATATCAGCCGGCGTTCGCTCGAACAGGCGGCCGCAGCCTAGCGCAAACAGCGTGTCGGCGGCAAAGAGCAGCTTGTCATCGGCGAAATGATAGCAGACATGACCGGCAGTATGGCCGGGGGTTTCTATGACGTTGACCGTATGGCCGGCGAACTCGAAGCTGTCGCCATCGCCGACGGCGCGATCGAGGCCGGGAATGGCGACGGCTTCATTGATCGGGCCGATGATCTGACAGCCGAATTGCTCTTTCAGCGCGAGATTGCCCTCGACGTGATCGGTGTGGTGGTGGGTCGTCAGGATATGGCTGATGGTCCAGCCGCGACGCTTGGACGCCTTCAGGATCGCATCCGCCTCCGGAGCGTCGATCGATGCCGTCAATCCGGTTTCCGGATCATGGACCAAGACGCCGAAATTGTCGGAACGGCAGATAAATATCTCTAATTCCAATGGCTTCATGATTGAAATCGTCCTCGTCTTTTACGTTGGTAGAGAATGTAAGTCGTTCGGTCTTGAAGTCCAACGCTCGGCTGATAACATTTGTTTCGATGCACGCTGATATTGTCGATCTCCGCCAGTTTTATCATTCCGAGCTTGGTCGCTTGGCGGAGCAGTCGATTGCCATGGCGCTTTCCTCCATTTGGGCGCGCATGCCGGAAGAGCGGCTTGTCGGCCTCGGCTATGCCGTTCCCTATCTCGATCGTTTCCGTGCCGATACCGAGCGCACTTTCGCCTTCATGCCGGCGGGGCAGGGCGCAGTGAACTGGCCGATGGGCTCGGCATCGTCGACGGCGCTGATCTTCGATGAAGAGCTGCCCTTGCCGGACAGCTCGATCGACCGTGTGCTGATGGTGCATTCGCTGGAATTTGCCGAGAGCCCGCGCGAGACGCTGAAGGAGCTTTGGCGCGTGCTGGCGCCCGGCGGGCGGCTTGTCATCGCCGTACCGAACCGCCGCGGCGTCTGGGCGCGCATGGAGCACACGCCGTTCGGTTCCGGCCGGCCCTATTCGCGCGGCCAGCTGACTTCGCTATTGCGGGAAACCAATTTCACGCCGGGTGCGACGGCCGAAGCGCTGTTTTTCCCGCCCTCCAAGCTGCGCACCGTGCTGCGGCTGCGCCGCGCTTTCGAACGGATTGGCCGCGCTCTTTGGCCGGCTTTTTCCGGGGTCATCATCGTCGAGGCGCAGAAGCGGCTCTATCAGGGCCTGCCGGTCGCCGTGCGCGCGTCGCGTCGCGTCTTCGTGCCTGTGTTGGCGCCGCGCGGCATTCCGACGACACGCGACGGCGCCTGATGCGATCGATGAGGCGCTGACACTCGACAAAACCGCGTTTCCGCTTTAATGCGACGAGGTGTTTCAAGCCGGAATTTCCCGGTCCTTCGCAAGGTCGATCCCATGAGCATGGAAATGAGCAAGCCCGTCCCGCGTTCCGGTATTCTCGACATCGCCGCTTATGTGCCGGGCAAGGAGCATGCGCCGGGCGTCGAGCGCGTGTTCAAGCTCTCCTCCAACGAGACACCGCTTGGCGCGAGCCCCAAGGCCATCGAAGCCTTCCGTGCGGCTGCCGACCAACTGGAACGCTACCCTGACGGACAGGCGAAGGAGCTGCGTCAGGCGCTTGCCGACGTGCATGGGCTGAACATCGCCAACATCCTTTGCGGCAACGGCTCCGACGAGCTGCTCGGCCTGCTCTGCCACACCTATCTCGGTGCCGGCGACGAAGGCATCATCACCGAGCATGGATTCCTGGTCTACAAGATCCAGATCATGGCTGCCGGCGCGACGCCGGTGACGGTCAAGGAAAAGGATTGCACGGTCGATGTCGATGCCATCCTTGCCGCCGTTACAAAGAAGACCAAGATGGTCTTCATCGCCAATCCGGGCAATCCGACCGGCACCTATGTTCCGGTGAGCGAAATCCGCCGCCTGCAGGCGGGCCTGCCGAAGCATGTCATCCTCGTGCTTGACGCAGCCTATGCCGAATATGTTCGCCGCAACGACTACGAGGCTGGCCTCGAGCTCGTCTCGGCCAACCAGAATGTCGTGATGACCCGCACCTTCTCGAAGGTCTATGGCCTGGCGGCGCTCCGCGTCGGCTGGATGTATGCGCCGGTCGATATCATCGATGCCGTCAATCGCGTGCGCGGCCCGTTCAACATGAACAGCGCCGCCATCGCTGCCGGTGCCGCTGCCGTTCGCGATCAGGCCTTTATCGCCGAGACCGTTGCATTCAATTTGCAATGGATCGAGAAGGTCACGGCTGCGTTGGAGGCCATCGGCCTCAAGGTAACGCCGTCGGTCGCGAACTTCGTTCTCATCCATTTCCCCGAAATCGATGGCAAGCGCGCCGTCGAGGCTGACGATTTCCTCACCAGCCGCGGCTATATCGTGCGGGCGGTTCGCGCCTATGGTTTCCCGAATTCGCTGCGCATGAGCATCGGCACCGAAGAGGCCAATCTCGGCGTCATCGACACGCTGACGGAGTTTATGGGACGTAAGGCATGAGCACGACCCAGTTCGATCGCATTGCGCTGATCGGCATCGGCCTGATCGGCTCTTCCATCGCCTATGACATCAAGCGGCTGGGCCTTGCCAAGGAAGTGGTGATCTCGACGCGCAGCGCCGAAACGCTGAAGCGCGCCGAGGAGCTGAAACTCGGCGATCGCTATACGCCGTCCTCGGCTGAAGCCGTCAAGGGTGCCGATCTGGTCATCGTCTCCGTGCCGGTTGGCGCCTCGGAGAGCGTCGCCAAGGAAATTTCGGCGCAGCTGAAGCCGGGTGCCATCGTCACCGACGTTGGGTCGACCAAGGCGTCCGTCATCGCGCAGATGCAGCCGCATATGCCCCCCAACGTGCATTTCATTCCGGGCCATCCGCTGGCGGGCACGGAGAAATCCGGCCCGGATGCCGGCTTTCCGGGGCTGTTCAAGGGACGCTGGTGCATCTTCACGCCGGTTCCTGGCACCGATGCGGCCGCGATCAAGAAGCTGCGCGATTTCTGGGAAACCCTGGGCTCTCGCGTCGATGAGATGGACCCCGAGCATCACGACAAGGTGCTGGCGATCGTTTCGCATCTGCCGCATCTCATCGCCTACAACATTGTCGGCACGGCCGACGATCTGGAAACGGTGACCGAGTCGGAAGTCATCAAATATTCGGCCTCGGGTTTCCGCGACTTCACCCGTCTTGCCGCGTCCGATCCGACCATGTGGCGCGATGTCTGCCTGCACAATCGCGATGCCATTCTGGAGATGCTGTCGCGTTTCTCGGAAGATCTTGCGTCGCTGCAGCGCGCCATCCGTTGGGGCGAGGGCGACAAGATCTTCGAACTTTTCACCCGCACCCGTGCTATCCGCCGCTCGATCGTCGAGGCCGGCCAGGACGTCGATGCACCGGATTTCGGCCGTCATGCCCTGGATGTGAAGGAATAGAAATCCTCACGCGAGGGAGGGGCGGTCATGATCGTCAGACGCGGGCGCTCCGAAGATTTGCCCTGGCTCGTCGGTTACGACGATGCGAGTGAGGATTGGATCAGGCGCTGCATCCAATTCGAAGAATATTTCGTGGCCGAGCAGGATGGCGAACTGACGGGCTTCCTGCGATTCAGCCGCTTCTGGGGCAAAATACCCTATATGGACATGATCCGCGTGCTGTCGTCGCATCAGCGCGCCGGCGTCGGGACGGCCCTGTTCCGTGCTTGGGAAGACGCCATGATCGAAGAGGGCGAGCAGCATCTGATGACGTCAAGCGAATGGGCGCAAGCCGAGCCCCAGGCCTGGCATCGCCGCAATGGCTTTCAGGCTGCGGGCAGCATCGACTTTCGGATTGTCCAGCCGAGCCCGGAGATATTCTTCCTGAAGGATATCTCCGGCGCACGTAGAGGATAGGGCTTCAGATCGGCGGGATCTTGCCGAGCGGGATAAAGCCGCTGAGCGAGAGGCGGCCACGATCGGCGGTAAGGTCGACGGAGACCTTGTCGGCGCCGCTGGCAAGCGCCTTCAGCATCTTCGTGGCCGTCTTGATCAGATTCTTGGCGGCGGGAAGCGTGGTGGTCAGGCTATCGCCCCAAGGGCCGATCTGATTGATCTCCAGCTTGAACTGACCGGACAAAAATCCGTCCCCGTCGAAATTGAAGGGGCCGGAAAGCGTCATGATGCGGCCGTCGCCGATATCGATGACGGCTCGATGCAACACGCCCGCCGCTCCATGCAACCCCTCGCGGTCGCTGCCGTCGAGCAGGCCGGCCTTGCCCGTCAGCGTGACGCTGGCGCTTGTCGATGCGGTCGGCAGCGTCTGCGGGAAATCCTTGATCACGGCATTGGCATTCTCGACGCCGATGGCAAAATCCAAATCGTTGCCGTTCTGGCTGGCGTGCATCTCGGTGTGGGCGGCGGTCACATTGGCGCTCTGACCAGTGAAGGAGGAGACGATGCCTGCCTTCAACCCGTCGATAACGGTCTGGGTCCGCGCGACGCCACGGCCCTTGGCGACGAGGTTTGATTGCAGGTCCGTCCACTCGGCCGATACGGTCAGGCCCTGGGTGGTGCGCAATTCTGCCGGCGATTTGAGGCTCCAGCTAACGTGGTTGGGCTGGAAGACCGGCGCGGATGCGCTCAGCGTATCGAAATTGGCCGATACGCCCTGGTTCTGGTTGTCGACCATCACCCTGTCGCAGGTCAGCCCGATGGAGAAGGGGAAGCCGCTGAAGGCCATGTTCTCGCATTTTCCGGCAATGCCGGCGCTGTTCTGCTGGCCGAGCGCCTTCAAAATATTGGCCCTGACAAAGCCTGTCGCGTAATACCATCCGCCGGTATAGAGCGCGGCGAGAACCACCAACAGACCGAGCAGGACGAGCCAAAGGCGTTTGCCTCGACTGGTTGCTACGCTCTGGCTTGACGCTGCCATGTTGTTCTCCAATGGTTGAACCGAAGCTTCATAGTGATTTGGCGTTGGATATGGACGAATTTTGGGTATTTGGCTACGGATCCCTCATGTGGAATCCGGGCTTTGGTTATGACGAACGGGCCGAGGCCCTTATTTTCGGTTATCGTCGCTCGCTCTGCGTCCGTTCCTGGGTTCATCGCGGTACGGAGGAAAGTCCCGGCCTGGTGCTCGGCCTCGATCATGGCGGCTCCTGCCGCGGCATGGCTTTTCGCGTGCCGGCCTCCACTTGGGACGAGGTGCTGATCTATCTGCGCGAGCGGGAGCTGGTCACCAACGTCTATCTGGAAAAGACGGTGCCGATCCGGCTTGCCGATGGGCGGCGTGTTATCGCCGTCGCCTATGTCGTCGATCGCGCTCACAGGCAATATGCCGGCTCTCTGGATGCGGTCGAGGCAGCCCATGTGGTGGAAGCCGCCAGCGGGCGTTCCGGCCCGAACGATGCCTATCTCTTCAATACGCTGACGCATCTGCGCGATATGGGCATCCGCGATCACTGGCTCGAGCAGGTCGCCGGCGAAGTGGAGCGGATGCGAAAGGCATCCTGATTCCATTTAGTCCGGTTGCGAGCCTTCGCGCAGCTTCAAACCGCGGCGGTCACCGGTTTCGTCTTGCTGATTTCAGCCAGACGCTGAGCCGCCGTCGGCGGAATTGGCAGATGCGGGTTTTCAGCGATCGTCTCTACCAGCAGCTGGTCGCTTGCCTTTTCCGTTTCTTCGATCAGGCGCGCAAAGAAGACATCAGGGTCCAGGCCCGGCTCGATCGGCGGCAGGACGCGCACCTTGAGGTGACCGGGATATTTGCGGAAGGTGCGGCGTGGCCAGAACAGGCCAGGATGCATGGCGACCGAGACGACGGGAATCCCAAGGTCGCGGTACATGCGCGCGATGCCGTATTTGTAGACGGGCTCGGCGCCCGGCGGGCGGCGCGTGCCCTCGGGGTAAATGATCAGCTGCCGGCCGGTGGCGAGCTCTTCGCGCGTGCGCTTCAGGACGTCGAACATCACCTTGCCGCGCGCGCTACGGTCCACGGGGATCATGCGCTGCTTCCCGGCATACCAGCCGAACAACGGAATCCACATTAACTCACGCTTCAGAATGTAGACCGGATCGTCGAGATAGGGCAGCAGCGCAAACGTATCCCAGAAGGATTGATGCTTGGGCGCGAAGATGAAGCTGCCCTTGGGGATATTCTCCAGGCCTTCGACCTCGAAGGTCGTGCCGACGATCTTTTCCATCAGCCAGGTGCTGGATTTCGCCCATGCCTTGGGGATCGCGTAGGCGGCCTTGCGCGGCATGAGGAAATAGATCGGCGTCAACGCGATCATGCGAATGATCAGATTGGCATAGAAGAGTGTATTGAACAGGACCGAACGCAAGATAATCATCGAGGCTTTCCCAACGCGCCGGCTTGCGCCGGCATCCAAGGGTTTGCCTACACGATTACAACGTCAATAAAAAGTCGGTGCCTGCGTGGTTTTCGCGTCTTCAGGCGCGTCGTTATCGCAAAACCGCTGCACAGTTTGCGCGACATGCTTCAGTCGTCGTCATCGGTCGGTTGGCGCGACCTCAAGCCGGTCGGACGTCCAAGGCCGGTGATGTTGCGGGCGCCGGCGAGAAGCACCTTGGCATATTCAGAGATCATCGTGCGCAATGCGTTCGGATCCGTGAACCAGTTCTTGGCCTTCAGGTCGGAACTGACGACCGGATAAGGGATGAAATCGGTCGTTGGATCGACATATTTCAGTTCCGCCAGGCTGCGGGGCATGTGGTAGTTGTTGGTGACCACCAGGACGCTCTTATAGCCCTTGGCATGGATCCACTTTGCCGCTTCGCGGGCATTGCCGATGGTATCGAGCGCGTCATAACCGATGTCGACACAGCAGCTGAACAGATTGACGGAGCTCTGCGTCAGCCTGCGGATTTGCGATGGCGTGGTGGTCGGGTGCACGCCCGATATCAGCAGGCGGTTGCCGGCGCCGGAGCGCAGCAGTTCCACGGCCTGATCGATGCGTTGATAGCCGCCCGTCAGCACGACGATGGCATCCGCCTTGGGCTCGAGCGGCGGCTTCAGCGTCGTGATCGAATCGGCAAAATGCAGGAAACCGCCGAAAATGATGGCGACGAGGAAGATGAAGGCGAAGCCGCCCCAGCGCAGAAGACGCCGGAATAGGCTGCGGCGTACGGGTTTATCGCTGCTGGATTGCTCCCGCAACGGCTGCGAACTCACGGTCTTGCGAGTCGTCAGATCCATGCTCATGATTCGTCATTATACGACAATTGCGGCAAGGAACGGGCTGCCAATCGGCAAAAAATTATCACCGGGGCATCAATTCTGCACACTGTCGGATCTGCCGGGGTCGGAACGGATCAAATCGATCTCGTAAATCGTGCGCATCACGGTAAAGCGCGCCGTGAGCGTCGTGAGCAGGGCGATGACGATCATGGTCGCGAGGATGCCGATATAGCCAAGCGCGCCGACGGAAAATGTGCCGAAGAGGGCGGTTGCCTGGTCCGTCTGGGGCGTCGCGAGCGTGCGGCTCTGCAGGAAGCCGGCACTGGCGAAGAACAGGGCGGCCAGCGCGCTGCCGGCTGCCGATCCCTTCAGACTGATCTTCAGGAAATGCTTCTGGAATTCATTGGCGACGAAGGTGCTTTCGGCCCCGACGAAATGCAGTACCTCGACGATATGGCGATTGCCTGACAGTGCGCCGCGCGTGGCGAAGACGACGGTCAGGACCATGGCGGTGAAGACCAGCAGCAGGATGCCGGTGCCGATGAGAACGGTGGTGTGCGCCATTGATACGAGCCGGTCGACCCAGGTGCGATGGTCATCCAAGGTCGCTTGCGGGATCTGTGCCTTGAGCAGGCTGCGCATCGCCTCGAAATCCGGCGGATGCGTCTCGTCGATGGTGATGATGACGAGGCGCGGGACGGGCAGTTCCTTGATGTCGAGGCCGGCGCCGAGCCAAGGCTCGAGAAGGCGTGCGGTTGCCGCCTCGTCGACGATCTGGCCCGACTTGGTGCCGACGAAGCTGAGTGCGATATCGCGGGCGCTGGCGAGCGCCCTGTCCATGTCGAGATTGTCGTCAGGCTTGATCTGGATGGTGATCTCGCGGGAAATCTGGCTCTCCCAGCTCGCCGCCGTCGCGCGCACCATGCTGACTGCGCCGAGCGTGAGGCAGGCGAGAAAGGCCATGATGGCGATGACGACGATGAGTGCATTGCCCTGAATATTGGAGGAGGGCACGATCGGCCCTGTCGGGCGCACGCGCATCTCCGGGCGCTTGCGCTCCGCCGATGCTGCGGGCGCTTGCCGTGCCTGCGGCGCCTTGGCGTTCGGGGTATTCCTGCGGGGGCCGGGCTCAGTCATAGATATCGAGATGCCCCCCCGATAGAATCATGCGCCTCGCCTCGATCTGATCCATCAAAGCGAGGTCGTGCGTGGCGATGACGACGGCCGTGCCGAGGCGATTGAGTTCCAGAAACAGGTTGAGGAGGCGGCGCGCCATCGGCGGATCGACGTTACCTGTCGGTTCGTCGGCGAGCAGGATTTCCGGGCGGTCGATGAGGGCGCGGGCGATGGCGGCTCGCTGCTTCTCACCGCCCGAGAGCACCGGTGGCAGCACATTGATGCGCTCGCCGAGGCCGACCCATTTCAGCAGCTCCAACACGTCGGTGCGATAGGAGCTTTCCTCCTTGCCGCGCACGCGCAGGGGCAATGCGACGTTTTCATAAGTCGTCAGATGCTCGAGGAGGCGGAAATCCTGAAAGACGATGCCGACGCGGCGGCGCAGCAGCGGCAGTTCGCTGCGCGGGATCGAGGAGATCTCCCGGTCGAACATGCGGATCAGCCCGCGGGTCGGCTGAAGCGACATGAAGAGCAACCGCAGCAGCGTCGTCTTGCCGGCGCCGGACGGACCGGTCAGGAACTGGAACGATTTTCGCGGAATGTCGAAGCTCAGATCGCGGAGGATTTCCGGACCCATGCCGTAGCGCAAACCGACGTTCTCAAAATGAATCAACGGGCTGTCCAGTCTTCCGCAGTGTTCAATCAGGCGACTTGTTAACCAATGGCATTAACAGCCGGTAAATTTTTCTGGAAAGGCGCCCGATTCATGGCGATCTTTGCGAAGCATTAACCAATAAAATTTACGACTGGGCAGGATTCGTTTCAATGCCCAGATTGGCTATGGGCGTCGAAACCATGTGGATCAACCGCAAAGGAAGGCCATCATGGGCGCTTTTCGCCACCGTCAACAGCAGGCGGGGCTGGTATATGACCTCATTCCGCCCGAACGCGGATCGGGGGCTGGCCAGCCGCATCGCTTCGTGCCGAAGCCCGATATCGTCGATGCCGAATTCGTGACCGTTTCCGGCGCGCGCGGAAGGGCCGCCTCCGGCGTCAACATGCGCTATGGCGGCCGTGCCGCATCACGTTCGCAGCCGGCGACGCGCAGGAATGCCTTCTCGCGTATCCTCTCCGTCCTGCGCGGCGTCGAACAGGTTTTGCAGCAGGCGTCGCGGCGCAGCTTCGTGGCGCTCATCGTTTCCCTTGCCATATTGATCTTCGGTCTTTCGGGCGGGTTTTCCGGCCTTTCCGGCGCACCGGTCGCGACGGCGGCCGAGCCGCTGCAATTCTCGCATGTGACGCTGACGCCACGGGACGAGAATGGCCTGCGCGTATTGCGGCTGAATGGCATCATCGAGAATGTCAGCGGTGCTACGCTGTCTGTCCCGCAGGTGCGCGCCAATCTTTTCGCTGGCGATCAGCTGGTCAGAAGCATCGTTGTGGACACGCCGATCGATCGCCTCGGACCGCATGAAAGCCGCGGGTTTTCGACGCGATTGCAGCATCCCGGTGGAAAAACGCCGGATGTTCGGCTCTCCTTCATGCCTTAGGGGGTGTGTCGGGCTTGCTGATTGTGCTACGGGCTACAGCTTGATCGGCGGCCAAGGGCCGCGCAGCCATGGAGCATGCCAATCAATGCCTGTCGTACGCGGGAAGAATATCGAGCCGCTTTTCACTGCCGAGCAGATTGCCGAGCGCAATCACGCCATGGCGAAGGAAATCGCCAGCGGACCGACGAAGGACCTCCTCGTCATCGCAGTCCTCAAGGGCTCCTTCATTTTCGCGGCCGACTTGTTGCGCGCCTTGCATGAGACCGGGCTTGCTCCGGAGGTCGAGTTCATCACCCTTTCGAGCTATGGCGCCGGCACGGTTTCGCAGGGCGTGCGCATCGTCAAGGACATCGACAGCGACGTGAAGGATCGCGACGTTCTGCTGATCGACGATATCTTGGAATCGGGCCGCACGCTGCGTTTTGCCAAGGAGCTGCTCTATGAGCGCGGTGCCCGCCATGTCAGTCTGGCCGTCTTGCTCGACAAGAGCGTCAAGCGCCAGGAGGAGCTGGAGGCCGATTATGTCGGCTTCGAATGTCCCGATTATTTCGTCGTCGGCTACGGCATGGACGTTGCTTATGCTTTCCGCGAGCTGCCCTTCGTGGGCGTCGTCACGGGCGACGCTGCCTCGTGAATTTGCGTTAACGCGGACAGCCGAACTGGCTGTCCCATTCTGCTCCAGTGATCACCACTCATTAACCACGGAGCCTATCGCCCTCCCGTCGTTTACCTATCGCAAACGGAATTCTGGTGATTTCGGTCGCGGAACATGACGGACCAGGAGCACGGGCTATGGCAAAAATTCTGATCACGGAAGACGAAGACTCGCTTCGCACCTTCGTCGCGCGCGCATTGCGCCTGGACGGCCACGAGACTGAAGAGGCAGCCGATGGCGCCGAAGGTTTGGAAAAGCTGAAGGCGGGCGGCTACGACCTGCTGCTGTCGGATATCCGTATGCCCGTCATGGACGGCATCGAGCTTGCGCATCAGGCGCATTTGACCTGCCCTGGCATGAAGATCCTGCTGATGACCGGCTATGCCGAACAGCGCGAACGTGCCGACGATCTCATGGAAAAGATCGTCGATGTCGTCGCCAAGCCGTTTGCGCTGCCCGATATCCGCAAGGCCGTCGCTCGCGCCTTGGCCGCGTGATCCGTTCCCGCTCGTCCTACTGCCCCAGATTCAGCAATCGTTCCAGGTAGCTTCGCTCTTCGCTAAGCGAGGGATTGTTACTCAACCGCTCGCGAATGGCGTCGAGGATTTCGCGGGCGCGTTGAGCTTCGATGACCTTCGGCACCATTTCCTTATCAGGACTATCCAAGGGGCCATCCCGTAGCCGGCCAAGCGGATCGCGGCCGCTTGGGCCCGTTTGTCCCGGTATTTGCCCCTGGCCTTGACCTTGTCCCTGCTGCTGCATCTGCGCCATGAGCTGGTTCATCATGTCGCGTGTGCCCTTGCGCAGAGCGTCCAGTGCGCGACCCTGGCCCTGTACGGCGCCTTCGCCGTTACCCTCGGCGAGCTGGCCTGATGCGCCCTTCATTTCCTGCTGAGCCTTGCCGTAATTCTGGTTCGGCTTCATGCCGAGTGAGCCCAGGTTTTTCTGGAGTTCGCCGAGCTGCTTGCCAAGATCGTCCTGCTGCTGGCGCAGTTGCTTCAGCGCGTCGCGCAGCTGGTCTGCCGTCATGCCATCGGTGGGATCCTTGCCCTTTTGGCCCTGCTGGTTCTGACCTTGCTGCTGATCCTGCTGGCCCTGATTGCGCTGGCCCATATCCGGGCGCATCGGATCGCCGAGATTGGGTAGCGGCTGGTCCATCAGGCCATCGCCGTCCTCGTTGGAATCGCCGCGCTGCATGCGGTCGCGCATGGCCTGATCGAGCTTGAAGGTCTGATCCATCAGCTTCTGCTGATCGCGCATGATGCGGCCGAGCTTATCCATCTGCTCGCGCATCTTGTCATTTGCCTGGCTCTGCTGCTGCCCGGGTTGTGGCTTGCCGGCCTGGAGGCTGTTCATCAACTGCTGCAGCTCGGAGAGCATCTGCTGAGCCGCCTGGCGATCGCCGGAGCGGGCCAAGTTCTCGATCTGGTCCATCATCCGCTGCAGATCCTGCTGCCGCAGGATGTTGGCCGAGCGCTGGTTGGGCTGAGCCGGCATATTGCGCATGCGCTCCGCCAGTTCCTTCATATAGGCGTTCATCGCCTTGCGGAGCTCATCGGTCAGCTTCTTGATCTCGGCATCAGAAGCGTTGCGCTGCAGAGCGTCGGAAAGCTTCTGCTGGGCGTCGCGCAGGGCTTTTTCCGCATCGGTCAGCTGCGCATCTTCCATGCCGAGCGCGATCTGCCAGAGATAATCGGCCGTATCCTTCAGCGAAGCCTGGGTGTTTGCGAGCTTCATGCGCGTCAGCGCCGATTTAATAGCCAGAAAGTTGCCGAGATCGGGAATGGCCTCTTCCGGGCGGATGGTCAGCGACTTGTTGAGCTCGATCGCCTCCGGCATCTTGCGGGTATCAAGCGCAAAGACTTGGCGCTCTTCAGCGACGGCGGCAGCCAGCGGCTGGCTGAAATTGCGCGACGGCAGCACCATTTCGTAGGGTGCGCTGCGGCCGGTCTGGCCCGCGCCGTCCTTGGCAACCAAGGTAATGCGGACGCGCCTGCCGGCAAGCGGATCTTGCGTCAGGTCGCGGCTCGCCAGGCCCTTGCCGTTGCGACGGTCGCGGCGGGGAATGTCCAGCTTGTATTCCGGCAATCCATAGAGCGGGGTCGCGGCCACATCCGGAACGACAGGCACGATTTCGGCATGCGCTTCCTCGACGCCGTAATCGTCCTTGACCCTGAAGCCGAGTTCCAGTGCGCTGCTGGCGGTCGCATGCGGAATGCCATCAAAGGCGATCTCCGGCGGTTTGTCGGCGATCACATTGAAGGACCAGGACCTGCCGTTGACGGTGAGCGCGCCGCCCTTTTCAAGTTTCAGGACATGAGTGCGGGCAATCATGCCATCGGCGGCCGGCGAATTGGCATTGCCGGCTGTCGCCGGTTGTCCTGTGATGGGGCCGCTGCCGACTGGCGCTGCTTGTTTGACGGCATCGCCGACCTGTTCCGGAACCTCGACGCCCTTGCCGGTGCCGGCTGCCTGGAACAGGACCTTTTCGTCCGCCGACGTGCCGGTGACACGCACGGTGAGTTCCGAGAATTGCGGTACGTTGAGGTTGTCGCTGGCGTTGGCGACATTCCCGGTCAGGTAGATCGGTGCTTCGCCCGTGTAATAGGGCGGGGTGACCCAGGCATCGACGCGGACATCCGGATTGCTCGTCATGGAGACCGGCGCAGCGAAGACGTCGCTCAAAGAGCCGCCGTTGTTCGACATGGAAAAGCTGAAGGCCGTGACCAGCAGCAGTGCCGGAACGGCGCGTAGGGCAAAGCGGTCGTAGCGCGCGATATCCGGGCGGGGGAGGCCGGCATCCAAAGCGGCGATGCGTTCCGCCATGCGGGTCTGATGCTCGCGCCAAAGCGCGCGGGCAAAGGGGGTGTCGAGCGCGGGCTCATCCTCCTGCACGGTGACCGGCTGATGCGCGAGGCCATTGCGCTCCTCCAGCAGGCGGTCGGCCTCGCCGATGCTCGGCCAGCGCAGGCGGCGCAGCGGATGGAGGGAGAAGGCGAAACCGATGGCGAAGGCGGCAATCAGCAAATAGTGCAGAATATCCGGCGCGATGCGGAAAATGCCGAACCAGGCGGCAGACAGAAACAGGGCAAGAATGGACGCCGGCAGCAGCAGCCGCGGCAGAAGCTGCTCCGAGACCAGCACGATCCGGGCAAGGAAGCGCTTGACCGCAACCATGCGCGCCAGCGCCGGACGGGTAGCGAAAGCACCCTTTTTAGGGTTGCTGGGGCTGGTCATCGGTCCGGTCTTCTCCCGATCTGACGTTGATGGCTAACGCGCGTTGCGATCCTTCAGATTCGCTTCTTGCGCTTTATGTCTTTGATCTTTTGCATGTCGTTATCGCAAAACCGCGAAACACTCTTGCGCGACATGCTTTGGCTGTCCGTTGGGTGTTTTGGCCGGACGTCCCACACGTCCATGCTCGGGGCGCCCGGCGAGACACCATTCGAAAGAAGATAACATTCTTTGTGGCGAAGACGAGGGCAAGCGGCGCCAAAGGCTGTTTTTTCATCAAACTTCGCTGAAACGTGATCGCTTGCGCAGGGCCGGACGGGATTGCCCGTCTTCGCCCGCGTGCATGGGCGAAGACGATTATCCCTTGAGCCAGGCGGGAATCGAATCCAGCGCGATCAGCTCCTCATAGGTGCCGCGCGGGCGGATGACATGGAATTCGTTGCCCTTGACCAGCACTTCCGGAACCAGCAGCCGGCTGTTGTAGGTGCCAGCCTGCACGGCGCCATAAGCGCCGCCGGAGCTGACGGCCAGAAGATCTCCGGGCTTCGGCATCGCCATGTCGCGATCGAGCGCCAGATAGTCGCCCGTCTCGCAGACCGGGCCGACGACATCGGCCTTGATGCGCGGCGCGTTGGCATCGCTGACTGCGACCGGACGGATCTCGTGATAGGCCTCGTAGAGCGTCGGGCGGATCAAGTCGTTCATGGCGCCGTCGACGATGACGAAGCTCTTGTTGCCGGCATCCTTCACGTAGATGACTTCGGTTACCAGAATGCCGGCATTGCCGACGATCAATCGGCCCGGCTCGGTGACGATCCTGCAATTGAGGCCGCGCAGCTGGTTCTTGACGATCTGCGCATAGGCTTCAGGCAAGGGCGGCGGATTGTTGTCGTCGCGATAGGGGATGCCGAGGCCGCCGCCGATATCGACGTGATGGATGTCGTGACCGTCGCCGCGCAGGGTTTCCACGAGATCGCGCAGCAGCTTGAATGCATCGTCGAACGGCTGCAGCTCGGTGATCTGGCTGCCGATATGCATGTCGATACCAGTGACCTTGATGCCCGGCAGGCTGGCGGCGCGACTGTAGACGGCGCGGGCGCGCTCCCAGGAAATGCCGAACTTGTTTTCCTTCTTGCCGGTCGAGATTTTCGCATGCGTGCGGGCATCGACATCAGGGTTGATACGGAAGGAAACGGGCGCGACCTTGGCGGCGCGGACGGCGCGCTGGTTCAGCACCTCGAGCTCGGGCTCGGATTCGACGTTGAAGCAGTAGATGCCGGCTTCGAGCGCGACATCCATTTCCTGCGCCGTCTTGCCGACGCCGGAGAACATGATGCGGCTTGCCGGAATTCCAGCAGCCAATGCACGGCGCAGTTCGCCCACGGAAACCACGTCGACACCGGCGCCGAGGCGGCCGAGCGTCTTCAGCACCGCCTGGTTGGAATTGGCCTTCATGGCGTAGCACACCATGGCGTCGACATCGTCGAAAGCGTCGGAGAAGACCCGGTAATGTCGCTCCAGCGTCGCGGTCGAATAGACATAGAACGGGGTGCCGACCGTCTTGGCGATCTCTGAAACCGGAACATCCTCAGCGTAGAGGATGCCGTCTCGATACTGAAAATGGTTCACGGACGATGCCTATTTAGAGAAGCGGATCGAGGAAGAACTTCTTGTCCGGATTCGGCTCCTTGGTCGGCTTGGAGACGTCACCGCCCTTGGTCGCGTGCGCACTCGGCGGGTCGAGAGGGCCTTTGCGGCCACATCCGACGACGGCAAGGCCGACGACCGAAAGCACGACGGCCAGGCGGATGATGTGCGGCATGTTGATCTGCATCGAAATCCTCTTGGGCGACAAACGCGAAAGTCACTCTTCTTAGCGAAATTTCCCGCGCTTGTGCACCCCGATTGTTTGAGTGCGTTTGCGTCGTCGTCTCAGTTGCGGGCGCGCCAGAAGGCGATCTGCTTGCGCACTTCTGACGGTGCCGTGCCGCCGAAGCTCTTGCGGCTGGCGACGGAGGCTTCGACCGTCAGAACATCGAAGATCTTGTCGGTGATGGCGGGGTGGATCGCCTGCAGCTCCTCGAGAGACAGCTGGGCGAGCTCGCAGGACTTGCTTTCGGCAAGCGCCACGGCGCGGCCCGTGACATGGTGCGCGTCGCGGAAGGGCAGGCCTGCCTCGCGCACCAGCCAGTCGGCGAGATCGGTTGCGGTCGAATAACCGGAGCCGGCGGCGGCCTTCATGCGCTCTGTGTTGATCGTCATGTCGCGCATCATGCCGGTCATGGCGGCAATTGCCAGCTCGAGGCTTTCGGCAGCGTCGAAGACCTGCTCCTTGTCTTCCTGCATGTCCTTGGAATAGGCGAGCGGCAGGCCCTTCATGATGGTCAGGAGCGCCACCAGAGAGCCGTTGATGCGGCCGGTCTTGGCGCGCACGAGCTCGGCTGCATCCGGGTTTTTCTTCTGCGGCATGATCGAGGAGCCGGTGGAGAAGGCATCGGACAGGCGCACGAAGCCGAATTGCGGCGTCGACCAGATGACGATCTCCTCGGCAAGCCGTGACAGATGCATGCCCGCGATGGCAGCGATCGACAGGAATTCAAGGGCGAAATCGCGGTCGGAGACCGTGTCGATCGAATTGCGGGTGGGCTCACGGAAGCCGAGCGACTTGGCCGTCATGTGGCGGTCGATCGGGAAACCGGTGCCGGCGAGTGCGGCGGCGCCGATCGGCGATTCGTCCATATGCTCGATGGCGTGGCGAACGCGCGAGCGGTCGCGGCCGAACATCTCGACATAGGCCATGCAATGATGGCCGAAGGTGACGGGCTGCGCCGTCTGCAGATGGGTGAAGCCGGGCATGACGGTTTCGGCATGTTCTTCGGCGCGGTCGAGGAAGGCCGCGATCAGCTCGGTCAGTGCCTGTTCGCACTTCTGCAGCTCTTCCTTCACCCAGAGGCGGAAATCGAGGGCCACCTGGTCGTTGCGCGAGCGGGCGGTGTGCAGGCGTCCGGCGGCGGGGCCGATCAGCGTCGCCAGCCGCGCCTCGACGTTCATGTGGATGTCCTCGAGGCGGCGGGAGAATTCGAAATTGCCGCTCTCGATCTCTGACAAGATCGTGTTCAGGCCGTGAACGATCTTGTCTTTATCCTCGGTTGAAATGATGCCTTGATGGGCGAGCATGCTCGCATGCGCGATTGAGCCGCGGATATCCTGTGCAAACAGCTTCTTGTCGAAACCGATCGAGGCATTTATCTCCTCCATGATCGCCGCGGGGCCGGAAGCGAAACGCCCGCCCCACATCTGGTTGGAGGATTTGGTGTCCGTGCCGTCAGTCATGAGATGCCCACCTGGAGAATGAAATGACAGCAAAGAAGCCGTTCGGTCTGCCGTCCATGAAACTCGTTGTACTTGCTGCCGTCGCTGGGATTATTGCCGGTGCGGCAGCGGTATACGTGAAGGAGGCGGGGTATGGCAATGGCGTTGGTGAAACGGCATCGGCCGATCAATGCAAGACGGCAAAGGATCGCGCTGCGGCCCTGACGCCTTTCACCAAGGGACAGGTCGCAGCCATGAGCGCGGCGCCGGTGCCGATATCGCTTAAGGATGTTTCGTTCAAGGGTGCCGAGGGGCAACCGCTATCAATCGGCAGCTTTGCCGGCAAGACGCTGCTGCTGAACGTGTGGGCGACGTGGTGCGTGCCGTGCCGCGAGGAAATGCCGGCGTTGAACGCGCTCGAAAAGAGCGTCGGCAGCGACAAATTCGAAGTGGTTGCCGTCAATATCGACACGGGCGACGAGGAAAAGACGAAAGCCTTCCGCACGGAATATGCCATCGACAAGCTTGGCTACTATCGCGACAACACCATGGGCGTGTTCAATGTGCTGAAGAAGCAGGGGCTGGCGTTCGGCCTGCCGGTGACGCTGCTCATCGACGACAAGGGCTGCCTGATTTCAGCGATGAACGGCCCGGCTGCCTGGGACAGCGAGGATGCGAAGAACCTGGTGAAGGCGGCGGCGGGGATCTAGAGCATTTCCGCTTTTCTTCGAATCGCGAAAACGCTCTATCTTCTTGTTTTTTTACGCATTCCGGACGGAAAACCGCTGCGCACTTTTCCTGGAAATGCTCTAAGCGGCCTTTCTGGCTCATCATCCGCGCGTGAAAAGCTGCTCTGCCCTCATCCAGATGTGCGCAGGCCAAAGGCCGGAGCCTCGAAGGATTAGGGTCGGCCTCAAGGGCGTCGATAAGATTACCGTGTCGGAACCGGTACTTCGCCGCGATAATCGTAGAAGCCACGTCCGGATTTACGGCCGAGCCAGCCGGCTTCGACATACTTAACCAGCAGCGGGCAGGGGCGGTACTTCGAATCGGCGAGCCCGTCATGCAGCACCTGCATGATCGAGAGACAGGTATCGAGGCCGATGAAGTCGGCGAGCTGCAGCGGCCCCATCGGATGATTGGCGCCGAGCCGCATGGCGGTGTCGATTGCGTCGACTGTGCCGACACCTTCATAGAGCGTATAGATCGCCTCATTGATCATCGGCAGCAGGATGCGGTTGACGATGAACGCCGGGAAGTCCTCGGCGACGGTGATCGTCTTTTCCAGCGAGCTGACATATTCCTTGGCGGCGGAGAAGGTGGATTCGTCGGTTGCGATGCCGCGCACCAGTTCCACCAGCTTCATCACCGGAACCGGATTCATGAAGTGAATGCCCATGAAACGTTCCGGCCGGTCGGTGGCGGAAGCCAGGCGGGTGATCGACAGCGACGAGGTGTTGGTGGCAAGCAGCGCCTCGGGCTTCAGAACCGGGCACACCTGGGAATAGATCTTGCGCTTGACGCTTTCATCCTCGGTCGCAGCTTCGATAGCGAGATCGACCTGGGCGAGATCGTTGAGATCGTTCGACCCGGTGATACGGGCAAGCGCTGCCTTGCGGTCCTCGTCGCTGGTCTTGCCGGAGGTGACCTGGCGCGCGAGGTTGCCGTTGATGGTGGCAAGCCCGCTTTCGATACGATCCTGCGACAGATCGTAGATGTGGACCTTGTAGCCGGCCATGGCGGATACGTGGGCGATCCCGCAGCCCATCTGGCCCGCGCCGATAATACCGATCGTCTTCAGCGAACTCATTGCCAACTCCCCGGCGGCGCGCTCTTGGCGGTGCGCTATGCTCTTAACCACAAATTTGCCGGGCCATTTCTAGCCCGGCCCAGATTGATAGACCTATAAGAGACGATTTTCCAGTCTCTCGCAACTGCGAGAAAAATAATCGGCGCGATCAAAGCGCCTTTTGCAATTCCGGCAGTGCTTCGAAGAGGTCAGCGACGAGGCCGTAGTCGGCGATCTGGAAGATCGGGGCTTCCTCGTCCTTGTTGATGGCGACGATGACCTTCGAGTCTTTCATGCCGGCCAGATGCTGAATGGCGCCGGAAATGCCGCAGGCGATATAGAGCTGCGGTGCGACCACCTTGCCGGTCTGGCCCACCTGCCAGTCGTTCGGCGCATAGCCGGCATCGACAGCAGCGCGCGATGCACCGACGGCAGCACCGAGCTTGTCGGCAACGGGAAGGATGACTTCGCGGAACTTTTCCGCCGAGCCGAGCGCGCGCCCGCCGGAGATGATGATCTTGGCGGAGGTCAGCTCCGGACGATCCGACGACGACAGTGCATCGCCGACGAAGGTCGAGAGACCGGGGTTTGCGGCAGCCGGCACCGTCTCGATCGCAGCCGAACCGCCTTCGGCAGCGGAGGCGAACGAAGCCGTGCGCACGGTGATGACCTTCTTGGCATCGGTCGACTGTACGGTCTGGATGGCATTGCCGGCATAGATCGGCCGCTTGAAGGTATCGGCCGAGACCACTTCGATGATTTCCGAGACCTGGGCGACGTCGAGCAGGGCAGCAACGCGCGGCAGCACGTTCTTGCCGACCGAAGTGGCAGCACCGATGATGGTGTCATAGGCGCCGGCAAGCGAAACGATCAGCGCCGCCAGCGGTTCGGCGAGATTGTTGGCAAGGCTTGCGTCCTCGGCGACCAGAACCTTGGAAACGCCTGATAGTTTTGCCGCCTGACCGGCCGCAGCCTGAGCGCCAGCGCCGGCCACAAGCACATGCACATCGGCTCCTGACGTGCTGGCGATCTTGGCAGCCGCCGTCAGCGCCTTGGCGGTCTGGTCGGAGAGGTGGGCATTGTCGTGATCAGCCAGAAGAAGAATGGCCATGATGTCTAACTCCTCGTTCGGACTGGTTTAAAGCACGCCGGCTTCGGTCTTGAGCTTCTCGATGAGCTCTGCGACCGACTTGACCTTGACGCCAGCCTTGCGGCCGCCGGGCTCTTCCGTCTTCAGCACCTTCAGCCGCGGCTCGGTCGACACGCCGAAATCGGCTGGTGTCTTCTTGTCGAGCGGCTTCTTCTTGGCCTTCATGATGTTCGGCAGCGAGGCGTAGCGTGGCTCGTTGAGGCGCAGGTCCGTGGTCACGACCGCCGGCAGCTTGACCTCGATGGTCTGCAGGCCGCCGTCGACTTCGCGGGTGACCTGTGCTTTGCCATCGCCGATCTCGATCTTCGAGGCGAAGGTGGCTTGGGCCGTGCCCAGCAATGCCGCCAGCATCTGGCCGGTCTGGTTCGAATCATCATCGATCGCCTGCTTGCCGACGATGATCAGGCCCGGCTGTTCGGCCTCGGCGACGCCCTTGAGGATCTTGGCGACGGCGAGCGGCTCAACCGCATCGTCGGTCTCGACCAAGATGGCGCGGTCCGCGCCCATGGCGAGCGCCGTGCGCAGCGTTTCCTCGGCCTTGGCAGGCCCGATCGACACGACCACCACTTCCTCGGCCTTGCCGGCTTCCTTCAGACGCAGCGCCTCTTCGACCGAGATCTCGTCGAACGGGTTCATCGACATCTTCACGTTCGAAAGCTCAACGCCAGAACCATCCGGCTTCACGCGGATCTTTACGTTGTAGTCAACGACCCGCTTAACGGGAACCAGTATCTTCATGGAATCCTTCCTTCAACATGACTGCCCAAGAACATGCGCTGCCCAGCGCCATTCCATTTGTCGAATGGCGACATGGATACGCGTTTTTTCCCCAAATACAACGCTTCGAGGCCGCGGAGAGACGAATTGCTTTAAACGCATAAATAACGTTTACGTCAACGTCAATATGACTGCTTCTGCTGACTGGCGTTAGTCCCTATCGATTCTTACCCGGGACCCACAACACATCGGCGCGGCCACGATCATTGGCATGCCGTGCGGCAACGAAGAGAAAATCGGACAGCCGGTTGATGTATTTCAGTGCCGCCGGGCTCACGCGTTCGCCTTTACTGCGCGACAGCGCCACCATGAGGCGCTCTGCGCGCCGCGCAATCGTGCGGGCAAGGTGCAGATGGGCGGAAGCCGGGCCGCCGGCCGGGAGAACAAAAGATCTCAAGGGCTCGAGATCGGCATTGAGCGCGTCTATATGGCGTTCGAGACGTTCAACCTGATGGTCGATGATGCGCAACGGCTCATAGGCCGGCGGCTCGTCCGTCTCAGGCGTCGAAAGATCGGCGCCGAGATCGAAGAGATCGTTCTGGATCCGCATCAGCATGGCATCGAGAGCGGGCATATCGGCCATATGCAGCCGGGCGACGCCGATGGCGGAATTGGTTTCGTCGACGGTGCCGTAGCTTTCGACGCGCAAGTCGTGCTTCAGCCGTCTCGGGCCGGCGACGAGGCCTGTGGTGCCGTCATCGCCGGTCTTGGTATAGATCTTGTTGAGCTTGACCATCGTCTTCCTGTGGTTAGAGCCTTTCGCTTTTCTTCGGATCGCGAAACGCTCTATCCCTTTGTTTTACGCAATTCTGGATGGAAAACCGCTACGCACTTTTCCTGGAATTGCCTTCGAGCATGATGCAGAAAACTGTGAGCGGTTTTCGGACGACATCCGGCTCTACTTCTTTGATTCTAGAGCGGATTCAGATTTCAGGTCGATTCGACCTAAAATCATCCGGCTCTAGGCCGGGCGGCCGCCGCCCGTCAGCCACAGCGTCAGCATGATCAGGATGACCGCGACTGCCTGTAGCAGAACGCGCAGCTGCATCAGCCGGTTCGAAAGGTTGGGATTGTCGCCTTTCATCATGTTCAGCAGGCCGCGAACGAGTACGATCGCGACGAGACCCATGACAATGATGGCGGCAACATAAGTAACGGTCGACATGGTTCCTCCACCCTTGTCTTCAGAGCAGCCAAGCTTTTCACGGAAGCTCGAAGCTGCCCCATATCACGGCTTCCGCGCAATCCCGGACGGAAAACCGCAGCGCGCTTTTCCCGAGATTGCTCTAGTCCAGCCGGCGCATCAGACGATAGAAAAGGCTAGCCGGCAATAGCCTTTTCAAGAGCACGCCCTGCTTGGCGGGCGTCGTTACCAGATAATGTGGGCGCGGGCTTCTCACATTCAAAGCTGATTTTAGCACATCATAGACCGCTTCGGGGCCTAATTTGTGTTTGCTGATCGGTCCGGAGCCATCCAGCCGCCGCAACTGCCGCCGGTATTCGACAGCGTGGGCGGAGCCCTCGAGGTCGATATGCTCGTGAAGCTTGACGAGCGCATTGGTGGTGAAGCGCGTCGCAATCGGACCAGGCTCGATGAGGCTGACATGGATGCCGCTATCCTGCAGCTCCATCCTGAGCGTGATCGTCAGCCCCTCAAGCGCGAATTTCGAGGCGGTATAGGCGCCACGGAAGCGATAGGGGATCAGCCCGAGGATGGACGAGCAATTGACGATACGGCCATGGCCTTGCTTGCGCATCAGCGGAATGATCTGGCGCGTGAGCTCGTGCCAGCCGAAGAAATTCGTCTCGAACTGTTCGCGCAATACATCGGTCGCCAGGTCTTCGACGGCGCCGGTCTGGCCGTAGGCGCCATTGTTGAAGAGGGCGTCGATGCGGTCGCCGGTGCGCTCCCGCACCGTTGCCACGGTGGCGGAAATCGTTTCGGGCCGGGTGTAATCGAGGAGAAGCGCTTCGATGCCGTCGGCTTCGAGCGGGGCCAGATCCTCTTGCCTGCGCACGGTTGCAAACACGCGCCATCCGTCAGTCTTCAGCGCCCGCGCGCAATGGGCGCCGATTCCGGAGGAGCAACCAGTCAACAGGATAATGCGTTGTTCCGTCATAGGATGATTCCTGTACAAATCAGGTCTCGTTTCCCATATTCAGGGACCCGACACAATCGACAACCGGCAGGTGAATGCCGATGTCAGGCGGAGATGGAATGCCGACAGCCCTGCGGACGATCTACAAGGTGATTTACGACGCAGTGTTCCATTTCGTCGAGGATGACGGGTTCGCCATGGCAAGCCATGTGGCGCTTTCGACATTGCTCGCGGTTTTCCCCTTCCTGATCTTCGGCACGGCGCTGGCAAGCTTTCTCGGCGCCAGCCAGTTTTCGTCGACGGCGGTGCATCTGATCTTCGACACCTGGCCGGAGGCCATCGCCAAGCCCGTGGCCGATCAGGTCGTGCAGGTGCTGACCATTCCGCGCGGCGGCCTTTTGACGATCTCCGTGCTTGCGGCCGCCTATTTCGCCTCGAACGGTGTCGAGGCGCTGCGCATCTCGCTTAACCGCGCCTATCGCGTGCTGGAAACCCGGCCCTGGTATTTCAATCGCCTTGCGAGCCTCGGCTACGTGCTGATCGCGGTGCTGATCTTTGCCATCCTCAGCATCCTGCTCGTTGCTGTGCCGCTGGCGCTCAACTACACCCGGCAATGGCTGCCGAAGCTCGCGGATATTCTCGACATCGTCTTCAGCTGGCGGATCTACGGCACGATCTTCCTGCTTCTGGCGGGGCTGATGATCCTGCATTTGTGGCTCGCGGCTGGGCGCAGACGGCTGCTCGACGTGATCCCCGGCGTGTTGCTGACCTTGATCTTCTGGTCGGTCGGGGCGCTGCTCTTTGCCTATTATCTCTCGACCTTCGCCAATTATACCGCGACCTATGCCGGCCTGGCGTCGGTGATGATCGTGCTGATCTTCCTCTATATGCTGGCCGTGATCTTCATCATGGGGGCGGAGATCAACGCGGCGCTGATGAAATTCCGCGTGCGGCGGCTGCTCTTCGGCAAGGCAGCGAGCCGTGCGGCTGAAGCCCCATCTGAAAAAGCGTCATCCGAATCAGACGCCGATGCGGCGGCGAAGCTCCACCGGTGAAAGGCCCTGCCGGTGCCATTCGGCAATGCCGGTGTCGCCCATGCTCTTGGACAGCTTCTTGCCGTCGCTGCCGAGGAGCAGGCGGTGATGATGGTAGAGCGGTTCCGGCAGGCCAAGCAGCGTCTGCAGCAGGCGATGGATCGAGGTGGCGTGAAAGAGGTCGAGCCCGCGCACCACATGGGTGATGCCTTGCACCGCGTCATCGACGACGACAGAAAGATGATAGCTTGAGGGTGCATCGGAGCGCGACAGCACGACGTCGCCCCAGGCAGCGGGGTCGGCCGGGATGGCACCTGTCTCGCCGTCGCCGCTTTCCTGCCAGTGGAGCGGTCCGCGCGCAGCCGCCAGCGCCTTTTCCATGTCGAGACGCCACGCATGTTTCATGCCCGATGCCAGCAGCCGTTGCCGCTCTGCATCGCTGCGCTCGCGGTCGTCGGAGGGATAGAGCGGCGTGCCATCCGGGTCGCGCGGCCATGGCCGGCCATCCGACTCGAGGGCGGCGACGCGTGCCTTGACTTCGCCGCGGGTCAGGAAGGCCGGATAGACGAGGCCGCGCTCGATAAGCGTCTGCAACGCTTCCTGATAGGCCGGAAAATGTGCGGACTGCCGACGCACCGGCTCCTGCCAGCGAAGACCGAGCCAGGAAAGATCTGAATAGATGCCCGTTTCGAAATCGGGTGTGCAGCGCGTCTGGTCTATGTCTTCGATGCGCAGCAGGAAATCGCCGCCAGCTTTTGCCGCCATATCGTGGTTGAGGATGGCCGACAGCGCATGGCCGAGATGCAATGGGCCGTTAGGGCTCGGAGCAAAGCGGAATTTCGGCTTTTGACGGGAAATCTCGATCATGCTTTCTTCTGCCACGAATTTTAACCGGGGACTACGAGACGTCATGCAGATCATTCGCGACGAGCGCGATATCGAACAGGGACTCGCCGCCTTATTGGAGATTGATCCGCGCCTGCGGCCAGTTGCCGCAGAGGCGGGCGCTTTGCCGCTGCGTCTGCGCGAACCGGGCTTCGAAGGGCTCGCCCACATCATCGTTTCGCAGGTCGTCTCCCGGGCCAGCGCCGATGCGATCTGGGGGAAGATGATCGCCGGGATGGGTCAAGTAACCGCCGAGGGCTATGAGGGCCTGGAGCCTGAGACATGGCGAACCTTCGGCCTCTCGCGAATCAAGCATGATACGCTGGCCCGCGTGGCCGATGCGGTTGCCGGCGGCGGCCTCGATCTGCATGCGCTCAGCGCTGAATCACCGGAAAGGGCGCTTTCCGAGCTGACGTCCATCAAGGGAATCGGCCCCTGGACGGCCGAGGTCTACCTGATGTTTTGCGGCGGTCACGCAGATGTGTTTCCGGCGGGCGACGTGGCACTGCAGGCGGCTGTCGGCATGGCTTTCGGTCATGAAGTCAGGCCCTTGGCCAAGGCTGTCGCCCGGGAAGCGGCGGTTTGGGCGCCCTGGCGCTCGGTCGCGGCCCGGCTTTTCTGGGCCTATTACGCCGTGAAGACGCGGCGGGATGCGCTGCCCATAGTTTAATCGGCCGCCTCTCCGGATCGCTGCTTTGCACTGAATTTATTGGACTTCACAATCCTGTAACAACCGGCCTAATATACAGGTGTAGATGCCGAATCGATCAGGAGGGTTCCTTGACGATTGCAGTCTCCCCGCAGTCCTTGCCGGCGCTCGTGCTGAACGCTGACTACAGACCGCTGAGTTATTATCCCTTGTCGCTCTGGTCCTGGCAGGACGCGATCAAGGCGGTCTTCCTTGACCGTGTGAATATCATTGCAGAATACGATCATAGCGTTTCGTCGCCGAGCTTCTCCATGCGGCTGCCGAGCGTCGTCTGCCTGAAGACATATGTGCAGCCATCCCGCAATCCTGCCTTCACCCGGTTCAACGTCTTCCTGCGCGACCGTTTCGAATGCCAGTATTGCGGATCGCACGACGACCTGACCTTCGACCATGTCATCCCGCGTGCTCATGGCGGCGAGACGACCTGGGAGAATGTGGTTGCAGCCTGCTCGCCGTGCAATCTGCGCAAGGGCAGCAAGCTGCCGAAACAGGCCGGCATGTTCCCGGCGCAGAAGCCATATCAGCCGAGCGTGCAGGACCTGCACAACAACGGCCGCCTGTTCCCGCCGAACTATCTGCACGACAGCTGGCTCGACTATCTCTACTGGGATTCGGAACTGCAGCCGTAAGGTCGCGTTGGCGACTGGGCGCGAGGAGGGCGCGGTACCCCCCTCTGTCCCTTTCGGGACATCTCCCCCACAAGGGGGGAGATCGGTAATTCCCTGCTCTCCCTCGCCTCAAACAAGCATTGAGTCAGCTGCAATTACCGCTTGCCGTTTTATGGGGATGGTCAGCAACAAACTCCAACCAATCTCCCCCTTGTGGGGCAGGGGAATCGCATATGGAGTGAGGTGGTTGCCGCAGCCCCGTTCTCCCCAGCGGGGAGAAGGTGCCGACAGGCGGATGAGGGGGAAGCCGCGCGCGGGAAAGTGCCTGATTTCAAGGAGGCTTGGCCCCCTCATCCGACCCCTCGGGCCACCTTCTCCCCGAGGGGAGAAGGAGATTGCACCGACGAGCGACCTCATGTGCGATTGCCCTGCCTTGTGGAGGAGATGTCGCGACAGCGACAGAGAGGGGGTATCAGAGCCACGGCATACGATGGATCGCGGCCGTCTGGCCAAAGATCACGCCGCCTTCTTCGCCCCAACAAATGCGATCGCTGCCAGAATCACGCTGGCGATCACATTCCAGCCGGCCATCGACAGGCCGAGGACGCGAAGGGCTGCTTCTGTGCAGGATGGGCCCTTGATGCTGTTCAGCTGGCCGAGCAGGTCGCCGGCATTCTGCGTGACGCTGCTGGCGGATGTCGAGCAGGTGGTCGGGCCTTCCCAGAAGTGCCATTCGACGCCTGAGTGATAGACGCCGATGCCGCCGCCGACAACCATCATCAGGCCGGCAATGATCAGCAGGCCGCGGGTGATCCAGGAGGGCAGGCCGGCAACGGCCGTCAGGGCCGCGACGATCGCGACTGGAATGCCGTAATAATAGGGCTGGCGCTGCTCCAGGCAGAGCGCGCAAGGGATATAGCCGCCGATGTGCTCGAAGCCGAGCGCCGAGCCGATGACGACGACCATGCCGATCGTCAGCAATGCACTATAGCCGAGGCCGGCGCGGGAGAAAGGCGAAGTCGTGGACATGCTAGGTGGCTCCTTGGTCAACTTGCCAGGGCAAAATGGAAGATGCCGTAAAGGGCGATGAGAACGGCGGCGGCTGCCATGACGATCTGGCCGAGGCGCTTCTCGATGAAATGGCGGATGGATTCGCCATAGCGGCGCAGCAGGAACGCCAGGAAGAAGAAGCGCGCGCCGCGGGCGACGATGGCCGAGACGATGAACAGGCCGAGATCGATATGGGCGACGCCGGACAGGATCGTCACCACCTTGATCGGCGGCAGATGTGCCAGGCCCGATGTGACCAGCAGCAGCAGAACCCATCCGTAGGTGACGCCAGCGCTCATCTGGTTGAAGGCGTCGAGCTTGCCGTAGAATTCGAGGATCGGCTTGGCGATGGTCTCGAAGGCGTAATAGCCGAGCGCCCAGCCGGCAATGCCGCCAAGCACGGAGGCGACCGTCGCCGTCAGTGCATAGCGCCAGGCGCGCTCGGGCTTGGCGAGCGACATCGGCAGGAACAGGACGTCAGCCGGAACGAGAAAGATGGAACTCTCGACGAAGGCGATAACGGCCAACCAGATTTCCGCCGATTTGCGGCCGGCGAGCGACATGGTCCAATCGTAAAGTTTACGAAGCATGAGGGCCCCTTTTTGCTGCGTTGCAAACCTTTAGGGGGCAGGATTATGGCTGTAAATGGTCGGGGGCTGACGGAAGCCGCAGAAAATCAAAATTTTTCGTGATGGTGGGGGCTATGGAGAGGTAGCGATCTCACGCTTTCAGCCGTCGTTCTCAGTAATACTCGGCACGTATTTCGTTTAGAACAACACGGACGACGCGATAGACATACAGGAAGCTGGCGAGGCTATACCGATCATGAGCGTTTCGTGACCAATGCGCCATGCACCTGGATATGTCTAGCCTCGATGGGGGCTCCCGTTGTGAAATGCGGGCCATCGGGGGCAAACAATGATTAGGCGGACCAGGTAAACTGGGTGGAGAACCCCCGCAACGCATCAAACATGTTGATGTATTTCACATCAAAGGCGTTGCAGACATCGGGGATCAGAACCCTCCTTTTCGAATTTGGGCTGGGCAACTCATGAGTGACCACCGTAGCGCCCATGCTCCTTGCTTTCGCGATCAGCCATGGATCAGCATCGTCAAGAAATTTTGCAACAGCCTGCGTTGTATATTGTCCAGACGAGATGTGGCTAGCGATTTCTCCGAAATTGACCTGAGTTTCACCGTCGTCGACCTTCAAGAACCAATCAGCATCTTTTCGATCATGCGCCCACGCCGACAGCTCGTCATCTCCGCGAGTCAGCTCATCCCTGAGGTTCACGATAGAGGCAACTTTTTCACCGCAGGCAGTATCCATCCAGTCCCAAAAGCCGGGGCAAATGTCGAATGCATAATAGCGATTTTTTGCTTCGATAAAGACATTCGTATCGAGCAGGAAATTCATTGCGCAGCTCGTGTTTTATTGTGGAAGGCCATAAGCGTGGCCGGTTGGGTGTTTAGAAGGGTTGCGGCATGTTTCAGTAACAGGCGCCCGCTCATCGCTTGCGTCATCACCGCGTTGGTGAATCTTATTCCGTTGCGCAGCGGGAGGTTGTTGTAAAAGCTGCCGCCGCTTTCACTATCTGCTTTTGCTTCCTCCCAGCCAGCGCTTTCGAACGCATAGAAGCTTTTGTAATGGCTCTCGTCGATAAGCCCCAAATCGAATGCACGGCGAGCGATAACGATACGGCTCACCTTGTAGATCCTCGCCAATCGATCGGTATTGCTGATGACAGAGGATTCGTGATCCCAACGGCTTGCAAAGCCGTCTTTCGGAACCAGAAACTCGGCGGCGATCTGATTGCACTTCTGCTCTATTGCTCGGCTAACGCCATAGTCGGACTCACCTATGAAGACGTTCGAAACTCCGCTGGTGCCGATCCATATGTGCGCAAGCTCGTGCGCAAGCGTAAAAATTTGCGCAGCTTTGGCGTCTCTACCGTTGATAAAGATCAGCGGCACCAACGGATCACTTATAGCAAATCCGCGGAACTGGCTAACGGACAAAGGCCTATGGGTGTTACTTCCAACAATACCGTTCCGGATAACCCATATGCCAGCATCCTCGGCCTTGCCGATTAGCATTCGAAGGTGTGTCTCCCAATTGGCTGTTGTCGGCTCTCCAGAGGTTCCATACAGCGTTTTGCGAATGTCAGCGGCAACCATTTCCGGATCAGCGTCCTTGGAGAACCTGCTCACGAAGGCGAGCTTGGGATCATCATAGGCTATCAAATAGTCTTTGAACCAATCCCGCTTGAAGAGGATGTCATTGAGCAGATCCTTGAAATTCGCATCCAGGCGCTTGGAAGGGTCGCTTCCGACCGTTCTAAGATCGGGAATCGGCAATTCTTCCTCTGGTGGCTCCTTCAGAAAAAGGTAGCCAAACGGGATGTGCAACACGGAGGAAAGCGACTTAGCCTGGCGAAATGTAGGTCGTTCAATGCCCTCAAGCCATTCGGCCAATCGCTCAGGCTTCACCGGCACCTTTTTGGCAACGGCGTCGAGTGGCATATCGGCGCGATTTACGGCCCAAGCCAGTATCTTTTCATTGATCAGCGCTTCACTCATGCCGATGGAACGTCCAAGGCCGCGACAGGTTCTGTGATACATAGCAGAATTTGTTTATGGAAGCTTGCGCAGGCCATTACGGGCAACTTTTTTGATGTGGTGGCTAAGGCGAGGCCCGTCAAGTCGACTTGGGCAATAGGAGGTCGAGGTAGATCGGCTGCCGGCATGGGCAAGAAGATTTAGCCCCGCATCAAGCAAAGATAGATTACGAGGGTATATAAACAATTAGGCGAAGCTAATTTCGCGTGTTTTCTATGCGGTTGCTTGAGAAAAATGGTGCCCCATGCCGGAGTCGAACCAGCACTTCTTTCGAAACTCGATTTTGAGTCGAGCGCGTCTACCAATTCCGCCAATGGGGCAACGGATCATGACGAGGCGGCTGTCTAGCATGTGATCGGCTCGGCGCGCAAGCCGGGTGCGGCAGATATTGCGAGTGTTTCCGCAGGGTTGCGGTTTGGCCCATGGCGTGGGTGGACGCCATGGGCTTTTTGCCGTTTGGAGCTCAATGAGCCATGGCCGGGCCCTTGGTGGTGGAGCCGGACTTTTGCAGCGTGATCGCGAGGATCGCGGCGAGCAGGCAGAAGGCGCCGGCGACGAAGAAGGCGGGCAGGTAGGTGTTGAGTTCCGTGCGGGTGAGGCCGGCGCCATAGGCGGCGGTGGCGGCGCCGAGCTGGTGGCCGGCAAAGACCCAGCCGAAGACGAGTCCGGCCCTTTCGCGGCCAAAACGGTCGGCGGCGATCTTGACGGTCGGCGGCACGGTGGCGATCCAATCGAGTCCATAGAAGACGGCGAAAATCGACAGGCCGTAGAAGGTGAAGTTGCTGAAGGGCAGATAGACCAGCGACAGGCCGCGCAGGCCGTAATACCAGAAAAGCAGCCAGCGATTGTCGAAGCGGTCCGAGAGCCAGCCGGAGCCGATCGTGCCGAAGAAATCGAAGATGCCCATAACGGCGAGCACGCTGGCGGCCGCCACCGGCACGATGCCGAAATCGCCGCAGAGGGTGACGAAGTGCGTCTGGATCAGGCCGTTGGTCGACAGGCCGCAGATGAAGAAGGTGGCAAACAGGATCCAGAAGGTAGAGGTCGTGGAGGCCTCCCGCAGAATTGCGATCGGCGAGGCGAGCGCGGCCTTCAGGTTTCTGGTGGCCGGCGGCGGAGGCGTGATGTGCACTTCGCCGACCAGCGGCAGATTGACGTCCGAGGGGCGGTCACGCATCAAAAGCAGCACGACGAAGGCGGCAACGACGATCATGCCGCAGACGAAGATCACGGTTGCGCGCCAGCCGTAGCGCGTTGTCAGCTCGGCCATCAGCGGCAGGAAGACGAGCTGTCCCGTGGCCGAGCTTGCCGAGAGCATGCCGATGACGAGGCCGCGATGCTTGGTGAACCAGCGCGTCGAGACGGTCGCCGCCAGCACCATGGCGGTGAGGCCAGTGCCGAAGCCGATGATGATGCCCCAGCATAGTAGCAGCTGCCAGACTTGGGTCATGAAGAGCGAGCCGATGAAGCCGACGCAGATGGTGCCCAGCGCGAAGACGATGACCTTGCGCACGCCGAAATGGTTCATAAAGGCAGCGGCAAACGGACCCATCAGGCCGAACAGCAACAATCGGACGGCAAGCGCCGAGGAGATGGAGGAGGTGCTCCAGCCGAACTCATCTTCCAGCGGCTTGATGAGCACGCCGGGCGCGCCCATGGCGCCGGCCGTGACGAGCATGGTGAGAAAGGTGGCGGCGACGACGACCCATCCATAGTGGATGTTGCGCCGGGCGAGCGTCGAAGCAAGGGCAGTGGAAACCATGGGGTGCGTTCCGATAAAGTTGCGTGGCTTGACGTCTGAAACGAGAGAGTTGCGAGAGCGCTCGATCGCGGACGGCCAGGGGGTACCGTATCCGCTTCTAGCGTCTTGCCGTTCTCCCGGCTTGAACGTTTGTGCAAAGGCATTTACATGATTGTTATCATATTTGTTTTGTATTGATGATGGTCATCATGTAAATTGTCAATACAGATTTATTGATGCTCTGATGGAGTTTTTTGATGAGAGTGAGCCGGGAAAAATTCGCTGAGAACCGCGAGAAGATCCTTGCCGTGGCAGGGGAGCTCTTTCGCGAGAAGGGTTTCGACGGCATCGGCGTTGCCGACATCATGAAGGCTGCCGGACTGACGCATGGCGGCTTCTACGGCCATTTCGATTCGAAGGACGAGCTAGCCTGCGAGGCGAGCAAGGCGCTGGTGGCCCGCTCGCTGGAGCGCTGGAAACAGGTGGCGGCAAGCTCGCCCGATCAGCCGCTGGAAGCGCTGCTGGCTCACTATCTCTCGCATCGCAATGTAGTCGAGCATGCGACCGGCTGCGTTTTCGCGGCGCTGACGCAGGAGGTCAGCCGCCACGGCCCTGAAATGCAGTCCACCTTTACCGGCGGCCTCGTAGGATTGGTGGAGGTTCTCGCGGAGATCGTTCCTGGCGAGACGCCGGAGGATCGCCGCCGCAAGGCTTTCGCCAGCCTCTCGGCCATGGTCGGCGCCGTCATTCTGGCGCGGGCGATGGATAGTCCCGAGCTGTCGCAGGAATTCCTGTCGGCGACCCGGCAGGAGCTGACGCCCCAGCCGGATAAGGATGAGGCCTGAGCCCAAGGCGGCCGGGTGCTTTGCCCGCCGGCTTGATGTCCACGAATTCAATCGCGGAAGGCGAGCAGCCCGTTCGCCTCGACAATTTCCCTGAACTTGCCGTCAGGTGCGGCTTCCAGAAGCCTGGCGCGCAAGGCAGCTTCGAAATCAGCCGCCTTTTCCCCGAGCGCCTGAGGCGAGGTTGACGACATCGAGAAGATGCGGCCGACGATGTCCTCGATACCTCTTGTATATTCCGAGACGATGCCAATGCGCTCGAGATTGCGGAAGGGCGAAGCCAGCAGCATGGCCTCATGCGGTGCCCATGCATTGCTCTTGCGCAGCAGCCGATCCGCATGGCGTTCGGGCGAATAGATTTCCGCCAGCGGTTCGAGGATCCCGCGCCAATCCGGCTCCGCCAGGATGCTCTTGTCGTGGAAGAGAACGACGGCGCCGCCCGGCTCGATTAGCCTGTCCAAGGCCTCAAGCGTTGCCGGCCTGTCCATCCAGTGGAAGGAGCGGCCCATGATGCAAAGGTGCAGACGGCCGATATCGGGGCCGAGATCGTAGGAGGAGCCCTGCCGGATAGTGACGTCCGCGCCGGTCGCTTTCGCGCCGGCCTCGACTTCGGCGAGCATTTCTGGCTCCGGATCCATGGCCGTGACGGCGGCGCCCTGCAGCCGCGCGAAAGCAATCCCGAGCTGCCCGGGACCGCAGCCGAGATCCAGAATATGATCGCCGGGCTTCAGGCCGCTGCGCTCGGCAACGCGCGTAATCAGCTTGTCCGGATAGGGGATGCGATAACGCAGGTAATAGGCCGCGGTCGACTGAAAGCGCCGCGCGTCGAATGGAACTGTGATCATGGATCATCATCCTCGGGGGTAAGGAACCTTGACCAGTTAAGCCTCAACTGTAACCTGCTCGTGAAGTCACTTTTGCGCGATTTGCAACGGTTCAAGCGGCTTTAGAGGTTGGGAGTGCCCCTCACCCCAGCCCTCTCCCCGCTTGCGGGGAGAGGGCTGGGGTGAGGGGCCAGGCAAACAGATGCGGCATCATTGTCCTTGCCTGACCCGCTCCAAACCCCAGCTCACTTGAACCCCGCAACCCCATGCGGGACATAGGGCGATTCCAGCGCCTCGATTTCCTCCGGCGTCAATTTGACTTCCAGGGAGGCGACGGCATCCGTGATGTGGCCGGGCTTGGAGGCGCCGACGATCGGTGCGGTTACGGCGCTCTTTTGCAGGATCCAGGCGGTCGCCACCTGCGCCCGCGGGATGCCGCGCGCCTTGGCCACAGTGCCGACGGCATCGACGATCTTGCGGTCCGCTTCGAGCGCCTGGGTGTAGAGCGTCTTGCCGAATTCGTCGGATTGCGTGCGGGCCGTGGCCTCGTCCCAATCGCGGGTGAGCCGGCCGCGGGCGAGCGGGCTCCAGGGAATGACAGCAATCTTCTGGTCCTCGCAGAAGGGCAGCATCTCGCGCTCCTCTTCGCGATAGAGCAGGTTCAAGTGATCCTGCATGCTGACGAACTCCGTCCAGCCGTTCAGGCGCGAGGTGTAGATCGCCTTAGCGAATTGCCAGGCGTACATGGAAGAGGCGCCGATGTAGCGGGCCTTGCCGGCCTTGACCACATCATGCAGCGCTTCCAGCGTTTCCTCGATCGGCGTCGTATAGTCCCAGCGATGGATCTGGTAGAGATCGACATAGTCGGTGCCGAGGCGACGCAGGCTGTTGTCGATCTCATCGAAGATCGCCTTGCGCGACAGGCCGGCACCGTTCGGGCCGGGGCGCATGCGGTTGAAGACCTTGGTGGCGAGCACGATATCATCGCGGCGCGCGAAATCCTTGATGGCGCGGCCAACGATTTCCTCCGAGGAGCCGTTGGAATAGGTGTTGGCCGTGTCGAGAAAATTGATGCCGGCCTCGATCGCCTGACGCAGCAGCGGGCGGCTTTCCTCCTCCTTCAATGACCAGGCATGCGTGCCCTTGTCTGGGTCGCCATAGGTCATGCAACCCAGGCAGATGCGCGAAACTTCAAGACCGGTTCTGCCAAGCTTTACGTGTTCCATCGATATTCTCCGTCCATTCGATTATCCGGCGCAATGAGGCCCGCCGTCGAGGGGCGGGCGGAATGCGTGCGTCACCTCGAGCGGTTCAGCTCTTCATGGAATCTCTGAACCGCTCTATCTCTTTATTGTTACGCAACTCCGGACGGAAAACCGCTGCGCACTTTTCCAGGAATTGCTCTAAAGTAAATCGGCGGGCCAAGCTTGCCGCCGGTTGGTGCGTCAGTTCGTGAAGAGCTTCGAAGTATTCTTCAATAAATAAGACGATTCGTCCGCCGGGGAAGACGGCAATCTCAAATGTTTCCTTGAACCCCAGGGGCGACAGGTGTTAGCTGCACCGCACCATTTTTGGAATTTCGCATGAAATTGCCCCCGCGTGATACTTATGAAGCCCTCTATCGCGACTTTCGCTGGGAGATTCCGGCGAAATTCAACATAGGACATGCTGTTTGCGATGCCTGGGCCGAGCGCGAGCCCGATCGGGTCTGCCTCCAACATTTCAATCCGGACGGCAATCACTCTTCCATGACCTATGGCGAGTTGCGAGATCGCTCCGCTTCTTTCGCCAATGCGCTTGTCGCACTCGGCGTGCATCGCGGAGATCGCGTGGCGCTGTTGCTGCCGCAGAGTTTCGAGACGGTCGTGGCGCATATGGCGATCTATAAGATGGGGGCGATCGCCCTGCCGCTGGCATTGCTCTTCGGTGCGGAGGCGCTGGAATACCGTTTGAAGACTTCCGGGGCGTCGGCAATCGTGACCAACCGGTTCGGCCTCGAGCGGCTGCGTCCCATCAGGGACCGGCTACCCGAACTGACACAGGTGATCTGCATCGACGGCGCGGAAAATGGCGTCTTCAGCTTTGCCGATCTGGTGGCGGCGCATCCGTCCTTGTTCGAAGTGGCGGATACCGGTCCGGACGATCCCGCATTGATGATCTTCACCTCGGGCACGACCGGGCCGCCGAAAGGTGCGCTCCATGGACATCGCGTCCTGCCGGGGCATATTCCGGGCATGCAGTTCGCCCATGAAGGCTTTCCGCAAGTCGGCGATCGGCTCTGGACGCCGTCGGACTGGGCCTGGGCAGGCGGCCTTCTGAATGCGCTTTTGCCGAGCCTGATGCTCGGCGTTCCCGTCGTCTCGTCTCCTGCGCAGAAGTTCGATCCGCACATGGCCTTCCGTATCATGGCCGAGATGGAGGTGCGCAATGCCTTCATTCCGCCGACGGCACTGCGATTGCTGAAGGCTGTCGATAATCCGCGGGCGCGTTATAACCTCAAGCTCCGCACGATCGGTTCGGCAGGCGAGGCGCTCGGTCGCGAAACCTTCGAATGGGCGCGGTCGGCACTCGATGTCAGCGTCAATGAATTCTTCGGCCAGACCGAGTGCAATTTCGTACTCGCCTCCAGCGCCGCCTTCGGTGTTAGCCGCGGCGGGGCGACGGGCAAATCAGTGCCGGGCCATCAGGTCGCGATCGTCGATGCCGATGGCGTCGAGGTTCCTGTGGGAGAGAGCGGGCAGATCGCGATCAAGCGGCCCGATCCGGTGATGTTCCTCGGCTATTGGCAAAACGAGAAGGCGACGGAGGCGAAATTCGCCAACGACTGGCTGTTAACCGGCGATATCGGCCGACAGGATGCGGATGGCTATATTTCCTTCATCGGCCGCGACGACGACGTCATCACCTCGTCGGGCTATCGCATCGGTCCGAGCGAAATCGAGGATTGTCTCGGCGGCCATCCCGCCGTGCAGCTCGCCGCGGCAGTGGGCAAGCCGGATGCGGTGCGAACGGAAATCGTCAAGGCTTATGTCGTTCTCGTGCCCGGTCGCGAGCCGAGCGAGGCATTGGCGGCCGAAATCCGCGAATGGGTGAAGACCCGGCTTTCCATGCACGAATATCCGCGCGAGATCGAATTCGTCGATGCGCTGCCATTGACCACTTCGGGCAAGGTGATCCGCCGCTTGCTGCGCGAGCGGGCAGTCGCCGAAGATAGAGTATTTCCGTCTTAAACGGAGTCACGGAAATGCTCTATCTCTTTGTTTTCACGCAGTTCGGGACGCAGAGCCGCCGCGCACTTCTGCAGGAATTGCTTTAGCGCTTGGTAAGCGACAGGATCTTTTCGCGCAGCAGCTTCGCCATGTTACGGGTGCTGCGATACATATGCAGTTGGGTGGCGATCTGCCGGACGTCGCGGTCACCATTCGGTGTCAGACCGATGATCAGCGTGCCCATGTCCTCGCGCTCGTGCCAGAAGCGGCTCATGATCGGATGATCAGAGATGGCGCAGGAATCGGAGCGAACGACGTTGGCGTCGTCGAGATGCCACTCCGTCAGCTCGCCCATCAGCAGCTTGCCAGGCGAATAGCGAGCATAGGCCTCGTCATAGGCCGTTTTCCAGGTATAGGCCTCACCGCCCATGATCAGCACGATCATCGAGGCGATGGCCTTGCCGTTGAGATCGATGGTGTGAATACGGACGGCGTCGATGGCTGCGAGGTTGGAGATCGCTTCGCGGGCGAAGGCGGCATGATGGCGGTCGGTGACCAGCGCAGTGCGCTTCTTGCCTTTCCAGCCGCTTGCCTCCAGCGCCAGGAATTCTTCCATGCGCAGGTGAATGTCGCGGGGTTGACGCGCGACGTGATAGGCGACCTCGCCCTGGCTCTCCAGCAGCCGCCATTGGCGGCGCATCTCGCGCAGATGGGCGTTGGAAATCGTTCGCTTGAGATAGGCGATAGCATCCTCATTGCTGTCGAGCATGGGGCGCTGGAAGGCGTTTGCCACGGTGATGGGCAGATTGCGGCCTATGGCGACGACCTTGGCCATCTGGGCGAAACGGCCGTTGAGGCGCAGGTCCGGCAGCACGAGCGCCGTCGGCAGGCGCAGCTCAGGTCGCGCAAGTGCTTCGAAGAGGTTGTCGAGCGTTTCGCCAGCATCCTCGGCATCGACCAGCGGTGTGCCGAGCGGGCCGAAGGAGTTCGACCAGACGCGGATGATCGAGGGGCCGATCGCAAAGCCCGGCTTGTCAACCGTGAAGGGCATCAGCAGACGTATGCGGCTGCGCGTGCTGTTATTATCGCGCATCAATGCAAGACGGACTTGCCGATCTTCAAGGCGCGGCATGGCGGGCGCCAGGAAGCGGCCGGAAAAGAAGACGTTGGGCTCCATGGCGCGATTGGACAGAAAATCCAACTCGTCCTGCAGCTCATAGCCGAGCTTGCCGGGATAAAGGCAGAGCTCGCGACCGGACCTGCCGACCTCGACCCGAGCTTCCGCCTTCGGCGTTTCGAAGTGCAGCGCTGCGAGCGTATGCGTCAGGGCATTGACCTGGCTGTCGGTGGTTTGGGTATAGGGAGGGCGCGTCATGGTCTAGAGAGCCCGCTTGTTGTCGTTGACGCCGTTGGGCGGCGGATGAGGGCGAAAAGTGTGATGCCGAGCGATTTGCGCACGGCAATGTGCAGGAGCAAGGCTTCGAGCGCCATGGCGGCGGCACCAGCCATGGCCGCACCCTCGATACCGAAACGCGGGATGAAGATGATGTTCAGGCCGATATTGGCAACAAGCGCGACGGCATAGAGATAGACGCAGATCGTTTGTTTATCCGCCATGGTCAGCAGTACTTCGGCCGGACCGACCAATGCCTTGGCGAGGATGCCGCAGAAAAGGATCGCCATCACGATCTGGCCTTCGATGAAAGCAGAGCCGAAGAGTGACAGCAGAAGCTGCCCGGCGGCCAGAACGGCAAGGCCGAGGGCGAGCGCGGGAAAGAAGGTCCAGCGGGTCGCTTCGATGGCGAAGGCTGCGAGCTTGGCTTGGTCGTTTTCGGCGATGATGGTTGCGAAGCGGGGGCCGATGGCCGCTTTGACGGCGAAATAGATGAAATGAACCAGAGCCATGGTCTTGGCGGCGGCGAAATAGACGGCAACTTCCTCCGGATCGAGGAAGATCCCGACCACGATGACGTCGGAATTGGTGAAGAGATATCCGACGCCCTCCACCAGAAAAATCGGAAAGGCGACGGTCAGCCAGGTTTTGAACTCGATGGTTTTCGCGCCGCTTGGATAGTGGCGGCGCAGACGGAGCGACACGACCAGATACTGGAGCAGGACGCTCGTAAACGCGCCAGCCAGCGCCGCTGACATGGCTGTGATCGCATCGCGCGGCGCGCCGGCAAGAACGGCAGCGACCATGAAGAGAAGGATCAGCGTCGGGCGGATCAGGAAAGTTGGGCTCAATGCCATGATCGGCCAGTGCTTGGCGCGGGCCGTGCCGTCGAGAACGTCACCCAGCGCGATCATCGGCACAGCGATCAGGCCGAGCAGGATCGGCATGACGTAATAATGCTCGATGGCGCCACGCAAGGCATAGACCAGGATGGCCGCGAGCAAGGCAAGCGTGCCGGAAAGCGCGACGACGAACAGCCGGGCCGTGGCATTGAGGCCGCGAAGGGCACTATGATCGCCGCTCGCGTCATATTGCGGCAGGAAGCGGATGATGGCGGTCGGGAAGCCGAGACAGGCAAGGTTGCCGAACAGGATCATCAGCACCCAGACGAAGACGAAGACGCCGTATTCAAACGTACCCATCAGGCGGGCGAGGATGATCTGCGACAGGAAGGCGAGGGCTGCACCGACGATCCGAATGGCGAAGGCAATCAGCGCCATCCGCTGTGAAACGGCCTTTTCGTCACGGCTGACAAGGAGAGTGGCGAGCTTGCGCAGATACGGTGCCAGCACAGCCCGCACTGCGGGCGGCAGCATTCTCTCCGCTGTTTGAAAGACCGCCATAATCAACACGCAATACTTTAAATATGATCCCGAACTCGCCCTAGTCTTGGCAGAGGAGGGTTAAGAATAGGTTCGTTCTATACCTAAAAGCGACGTTTGCCGATGGGGCCGGTTGTCTGTCGACCGGCCAAAAAGCAACCGTTGGATGCCATGGGCTTACCGCCGATCTGAGCAGGAAGCCGACGCAGGAAACGGGTGGCGGAGACCAAGTCGTCATGCAGAATCGATGGACCACCAGAGGAGAGTCGCATGCTCACGCTTTACGACTATTTGCCGTCGCAGAACGGCTGGAAGGCCAGGGTTCTGTTCGGATTGCTGGATATTCCATACCGCACCCGTTTGGTATCGATTTTCGAAGGTGAGGGGCGCACAGATGCTTTTCTCGATCTCAATCCGGCAGGCGGCATCCCCGTTCTCGAACTGGAGGATGGGCGCACAATCGCTGAATCGAACGCTATCCTCAGCTATGTCGCCGAAGGCACGCAGTTTCTTCCGGCGGACCAATATCAGCGCGCCAAGGTCATGCAGTGGTTGTTTTTCGAGCAGTATCACGTCGAACCGGTTATCGGCACGCTGCGCTTCTGGACGCTGACGGAGCGGCTGGAACTCAATTCAGCTCTAGTTGAAGTCAAACGCGCGGGCGCCTTGCGTGCTCTTGCCGCGCTCGAGCGTGGGCTGAAGAGTGCGCCGTTTCTCGCCGGTAAGGAGTTTTCGATCGCGGATATAGCGGTCTACGCCTACGCACATAGAGCGGCGGACTGCGGCTTTATCCTCTCCGGCTATCCGACGCTCATCGCTTGGTTCGATCGCGTTTCGGAGGTTATCGGCCCTGGCTATCCGGTCTACCTATACGGCGACGATCCGCATTCCGCCGTCTGAGCACGACGTTCGTCAGTCGCCATGTCGGATCATAGTTCACTGCAAACTAAAATGCCGCCCAACGGGCGGCATTCTGGTCATTGCTACCGGCTTGCGAAACGTCAGACGACTTCGGTGCTTTCGAAGGCGCCGTGGCAATGCTTGTATTTCTTGCCGGAGCCGCAGGGGCAGGCCTCATTGCGGCCGATGCGACCCCAGGTTGCTGGGTTGCGCGGGTCGCGGCTTTCCGGAGGCACGAAGCTTTCGCTCGCCAGGTTGAACGGGGCGAATTCGTCTTCGCCGGTAGATGCGTCGATGTGACGGCCCTGCATCGGCGGGGTTTCCGGCTCGGCCGGCTGCTGCACGAGTTCGACGCGCGAAAGCTGGCCGGTGACGGCCTGGCGCAGATTGTTCAACAGGGACTGGAACAGCTCGAAAGCTTCAGCCTTGTATTCCTGCAGCGGGTCGCGCTGCGCATAGCCACGGAAGCCGATGACCGAACGCAGATGGTCGAGGTTGACGATGTGCTCGCGCCAGAGATTGTCCAGGGTCTGCAGCACGATAGAGCGCTCGACATAGGTCATGATCTCGGGGCCGAAGCGCTCGGCCTTCTCATTTGCGGCCTTGTCGGCTGCTTCGGTCAGGCGGGTGCGGATATCGTCTTCGGCGATGCCTTCTTCCTTGACCCAGTCGTGGACCGGCATGTCGAGGTCGAAGAAGTTGGCAACGCCAGCCTTCAGGCCGTCGGCGTCCCACTGTTCGGCATAGGCGCGTTCGGGGATATGCTTGGAAACCAGATCCTCGATGACCTCGTGGCGCATGTCGCCGACGGTTTCGGAGAGATCGGTGGCATCCATCAGTTCGACGCGCTGTTCGAAGATGACCTTGCGCTGGTCGTTCAGCACGTCGTCGTACTTCAGGACGTTCTTGCGGATATCGAAGTTGCGGGCTTCGACCTTCTTCTGGGCGCGTTCCAGAGCCTTGTTGATCCAGGGATGGACGATGGCCTCGCCTTCCTTGAGACCGAGCTTCTGCAGCATGCCATCCATGCGGTCGGAGCCGAAGATGCGCATCAGGTCGTCCTGAAGCGACAGATAGAACTTCGAGCGGCCGGGGTCGCCCTGACGGCCGGAACGGCCGCGGAGCTGGTTGTCGATACGGCGGCTTTCATGGCGTTCGCTGGCGATGACGTAGAGACCGCCGGCGGCAAGCGACTTCTGCTTGAGCTCCTTGATCTCCTCGGCGATCCTGGCGATCGCGGCGTCGCGCTCCGGACCGGGCTCGACTTCGTGCAGGTCGCGCTCGACACGCATTTCGAGGTTGCCGCCGAGCTGGATGTCGGTACCGCGGCCAGCCATGTTGGTAGCGATCGTCACTGCGCCGGGAACGCCGGCCTGGGCAACGATATAGGCTTCCTGTTCATGGTAGCGGGCGTTCAGAACCTGAAAATTGTTGAAGCCCTGCTTGCGCATGAGGTCGGCGAGAAGTTCCGACTTTTCGATCGATGTGGTGCCGACGAGCACCGGCTGGCCACGCTTATGCGCGTCCAGAATTTCCGCGATGATCGCCTTGTATTTCTCTTCATGCGTCCGATAGACTTCGTCATCCTCGTCGATACGCTGGATCGGCAGGTTGGTCGGCACCTCGATCACGTCGAGGCCGTAGATGTTGCCGAATTCTTCCGCTTCCGTCGACGCCGTACCGGTCATGCCGGCGAGCTTGCCGTACATGCGGAAGTAGTTCTGGAAGGTGATCTGCGCCAGCGTCTGGTTTTCCGGCTGGATCTGCACCCGTTCCTTGGCTTCCAGGGCCTGGTGCTGGCCGTCCGAATAGCGGCGGCCCGGCATCATTCGGCCGGTGAATTCGTCGATGATGACGACTTCGTCGTTGCGAACGATATAGTCCTTGTCGCGCTGGAAGAGCTTGTGGGCCTTGAGCGCATTGTTGATGTGGTGGACGATCGCGACATTCTCGACGTCGTACAGCGATTCACCCTTCAGCAGACCGGCTGCGTTCAGCATATTTTCCAGCTTCTCGGTGCCTTCTTCCGAGAAATTGGCCGAGCGCTGCTTTTCGTCGATTTCGTAATCTTCCTTCGAAAGGCGCGGGATAAAGGCGTCGATCGTCGTGTAAAGATCGGAGCGGTCGTCAAGCGGGCCTGAAATGATCAGCGGCGTGCGTGCTTCGTCGACCAGAATGGAGTCCACTTCGTCGACGATGGCGAAGCTGTGGCCGCGCTGGACCATCTGTCCGCGATCATACTTCATATTGTCGCGCAGATAGTCGAAGCCGAGCTCGTTGTTGGTGCCGTAGGTGATGTCGCAGGCATAGGCGTCGCGCCGCTCTTCGTCGGACAGGCCATGGATGATGACGCCCGTGGTCAGCCCGAGGAAGCTGTAGAGGCGGCCCATGGTGGCGCTGTCGCGCTGTGCCAGGTAGTCGTTGACCGTGACTACATGCACGCCCTTGCCGGCGAGCGCGTTCAAATAGACCGGCAGGGTCGCCACGAGCGTCTTGCCTTCGCCGGTCTTCATTTCGGCGATGGCGTTGGAATGAAGGATCATGCCGCCGACGAGCTGTACGTCAAAAGGTCGCATGCCGAGAACGCGGCGCGACGCCTCGCGTGCCACCGCAAAGGCGGGGACGAGGAGGTCGTCGAGCGTCTTGCCGTCGGCAAGCTGCTGGCGGAACTCAACCGTCTTGGCGGCCAAAGCCTCATCGGACAGCGCACGCATCTGCTGTTCGAGTGCATTGATGGCAACGACATTCGGCTGGAACGACTTAACCCGGCGGTCGTTGGACGAGCCGAACAACTTGCGGGCAATTCCACCTAGGCTGACCATGTGACTGGTCCTTTCTGAGATTTCATCCGGCCGTTCTCTGCTTTATCCACTCCCAAAAAAACGGGAGTATAGCACAAAACGGCCGGAAACTGTTCTGGACGCGAGGTTGCGTGACAGATAAGAGGGGGGTCGATTGATGTCAACGGGATTTGGCCGATACACAAAGGCCACATTCTCCTGCTGAAGGCTTTTTCACGCCGGATTCCCATCTGTCGAGCCGGTCGAGACCACCGAAGGGTTATCTTATGTTGAAGTACAACAAACTTGCCGCGGTTGCTTTCGCAACGATCATTACCTTCCAGGCGCCGGCTTTTGCTGCTGACGCCAAGGATCCCGTTGTCGCCAAGGTCGGCGATGTCGAAATCCACCAGTCCGAGCTCGATCTGGCGATTGCCAACCTCGATCCGCAGCTCGGCCAGCTTCCGGACGACCAGAAGAAGGTCGCCGCGCTTTCCGCTTCGATCGACGTGAAGCTGCTGTCCCAGAAGGCTGCTGCCGAAAAGCTCGACCAGACGCCGGATTTCCAGGCGCACATGGCCTATCTGCGTGATCGCGAGCTGCACAACTCCTATTTCAAGGCGCATGTTGCCGACGCCATCAAGGATGACGAAGTCAAGGCTCGCTACGACAAGGAAGTCGCTGCCCTGCCGAAGCAGGAAGAAGTGCATGCCCGCCACATCCTGGTGAAGACCGAGGACGAAGCCAAGGCAATCATCAAGGAACTCGATGGCGGCAAGGATTTCGCAGCGCTCGCCAAGGAAAAGTCCACGGATCCGAACAAGGCTGATGGCGGTGATCTCGGCTATTTCGGCCACGGCCGCATGGTCAAGGAATTCGAAGACGCCGCATTCGCTCTGCCTGTTGGTACCTACACCAAGACGCCGGTCAAGACCGATTTCGGCTGGCACGTCATCAAGGTCGAGGACAAGCGCAATGCTCCTCCTCCGCCGTTCGAGCAGGTCAAGGACCAGGTTCGTCAGCTCGTCATGCGCGACAAGTATCTTGAGCTTCTGAATAAGGCCAAGCAGGACAGCAAGGTCGCCATCAGCGACCCGGCGCTCAGCAAGGCCTATGAGGATGCGCAGAAGCAGCAGGACGCGGCTCCGGCGGACGACGCCGTTGCGCCTGGCGTTCAGCCGCAGCAGTAAGCAATCGCAAACAGGATCATCAGGGCCCGGATTTTCCGGGCTCTTCACTATTAGGTGGCTCTCATGTCCGGTTCCGTTTCCCCGCTCGCTCCCAAATCTTTCGTTTCCATGCCCGCGCTTCGCGGCGTGCGGATGACCACCGCATCCGCCGGCATCAAGTACAAGAACCGCACCGACGTTCTGCTGATGGTCTTCGACAAGCCCGCAGCCGTCGCCGGCGTTTTCACCCGATCGAAGTGCCCTTCGGCTCCGGTAGATTTCTGCCGGCAGAACCTAGCCCTTGGCAGCGCGCGCGCCGTCGTCGTCAATTCCGGCAATGCCAATGCCTTTACCGGCCTCAAGGGTCGCCAAGCGACCGAGCTGACCGCCAAGTCTGCGGCTGCTGCCGTTGGCTGCGGTGAAAACGAAGTCTATCTCGCCTCCACCGGCGTCATCGGCGAGCCACTTGATGCCACCAAGTTTGCCGGCGTGCTCGACACCATGGCCAAGGATGCCGTCAACGATTTCTGGTTCGAGGCCGCCAAGGCGATCATGACCACGGATACCTATCCGAAGGTCGCGACGCGCAGCGCCGACATCGGCGGCGTCAAGGTCACCATCAACGGCATTGCCAAGGGCGCCGGCATGATCGCGCCCGACATGGCGACGATGCTTTCTTTCGTCGTTACGGATGCCGATATTTCCTCTTCCGCGCTGCAGGTGCTGCTTTCCGATGGTGTTGGCCCGAGCTTCAACTCCATGACCGTTGATAGCGATACCTCGACCTCCGATACGCTGATGCTGTTTGCCACCGGTGCTGCCGCAGCTGATGGGCAGGCGCATATAGATCGCGCGGACGATCCGCAGCTTGCCGGCTTCCGCACGGCACTCAACGAGCTGCTCAAGGATCTCGCCATTCAGGTCGTTCGCGACGGCGAAGGCGCGACCAAGATGCTCGAAATCACTGTAACAGGCGCCGAAAACGATGCTGCCGCCAAGCGTATCGCGCTTTCAATCGCCAATTCGCCGCTGGTCAAGACCGCGGCTGCCGGCGAGGACGCCAATTGGGGCCGCGTCGTCATGGCGGTCGGCAAGGCCGGCGAGATGGCGGATCGCGACAAGCTCGCCATCTGGTTCGGCGACGTTCGCGTTGCCGTCAACGGCGAGCGCGATGCTTCCTATTCCGAGGAAGCGGCCTCGAATGTCATGAAGCAGCAGGATATTCCCGTGAAGGTCGATCTCGGCCTCGGTAATGGTCGCGCGACGGTCTGGACCTGCGACCTCACCAAGGAATATGTTGCCATCAATGGCGACTACCGGAGCTGATACCTCGCTGATGCATGCGCAGTCCACGATAAACAAACTGCCCTTGGTGCGCAGGCTCGAAGCCGTCGGCTTCCGGGCCTGGCCTGCCTCTTCCGTGCAGTATGATGGCAGCTGGCAGGTTCGGCTGACAGCTGGTCATCCCTCGAAGCGGCTCAACTCGGTCGTGCCGCTCGATCCTTCTGATCATCGCGATCTCGAAATTCGGCTGGCGAAGGCGCAGCGAAAGTTTGAAGCCTATGGCAGGCTGATGGTGGTGCGCGAGACGCCGCTGGCCTCACCGCAGCTCATCGATCTTCTGCGGGATCGCGGCTGGACGCGGTTTGAGGAGACGATAGTCATGATCGCCGACCTCGTTGATCTCGAGCTGCCTGACATGCTGGATCACCTGCCGAGCCATGATGTCGGCCGTTATGTCGATGCCAGCCTGATGGTTGACGGGGTCGATCCGGCCATGAAGCCTGCGCTGGCGGAGGTGGTGAGCAGCATCAAGCCGCCCTCGGGTCTTTTCGTCATCGAGAATGACGACGCCGGGCCTGTGGCCACGACGCTTTGCGTGCAGGACAATGATCTTGCCGGCGTGATGTCGGTTGCGGTTTCGCCGCAGCATCGGCGCAAGGGCCTGGGCGCGGAGATCCTGACGTCCGCACTGCGCTGGGCGCGGATGCGCAGCGCCAAGACCGCCTGGCTGCAGGTGGGCGCCACCAACGAGCCGGCACTGGCGCTTTATACCCGTTTCGGGTTCCGCGAGGCTTATCGCTACTGCTATTGGCGCCCCCCGGAGGACGTATGAGCGAGACTGGCCGCAAGATCGTCCTCGTTGCCGCCTGCGCGCTCATCGATACGGATGGCCGCATTCTTCTGGCGCAACGCCCTGAGGGCAAGTCGCTGGCCGGCCTCTGGGAGTTCCCCGGCGGCAAGGTCGAGGTCGGCGAGACGCCTGAGGAGACGTTGGTGCGCGAGCTGCAGGAAGAGCTCGGCATCCAGACGAAAATTGCCTGCCTGGCGCCGCTGACCTTTGCCAGCCACACCTACGAAACCTTCCATCTGCTGATGCCGCTTTATATCTGCCGGCGTTACGAAGGCATCCCGCATGGCCGGGAAGGGCAGGCGCTCAAATGGGTGCGGCCGCAGGCCCTGCGCGACTACCCGATGCCGCCGGCCGACGAGCCGCTGATCCCGTTCCTACAGGATCTGCTCTAAGAGCTAATTCAGGTGCTTCCGCTATTTGCCCTGCTGGAATTGCCCTGGGGTTAGATTTCTTTGAAGCGGAAGTTCGACTTGGTGAGCTGGTCGAGATTGTTCGCCATAGCCTCTCGATGGGAAGGCTCTGTCTTCGATGTTCTCCGGAGCAACTCCGTCAGCATTTCCGACTGTCTGGTTGAATCCCGGCGGATTGCCTCCAGATGCTCGAGCATCAATCCAAAGGTAAAAATCACGGCGCCACACAATGCATATAAGAGCGCCGCGACCAGCCCCGCGACAAGGCCGCCGATGCCCCGATGAAAAGCATCGAGACGGCCAACACGATCGCGAGGGCGACAACGAGGCCGCCGACGGCTTTAAACAMCCCCGCCATATATTAGCTCAGACACAACTTATGATAATGATATGTACCTCATAACGCACATCAGAGCGAGTAAATGTCAATATCAATTTATTGGTGCATTGAAGCTGGGATTATTCTTATGCGTGCCGTTATAGGGAAGGTCTGGCGCCTGATGATGCGCTGGATCTTTTATGAGTTAGCGGCACGTACATTTGGCGCATTCGAGGACGGCTCATAGCAAGTATGGTTAACAAAAATTAGCCATTTGAAATCAGGCCCATAACTCGAATCAGGCACTGTCCCGGAATTTTACGTCTCATTAATTTGCATGTGGATATTAAGGGATCGTTTATGACCTTCTGGCATTCAATTCTCTCAATCAAGCGATTGTTGGGTGCGTTAAAGAAGGCTTGACATAATGGACGACGATTTCTGGAAAGCTGTTCAGGAAAAAGAGCAGTCCTATTCCACGTCGCGCAAGACGGGCGCGTTGAATATCGCTCTGCTGTTCGGTACGGCGGCGGTCGCGCTTTCGCTTATCCTGACGCCGATGCTCTCCGACAAATCCAAGTCGCGCGTGCTTGCAAGTGCGCCGGATCTCGACAATATTACGACGGGTTCAATTCCTCAGACTGAAAACGGCAAGCGTTACACGATCCGCCGCAGCGTGCTGCAGCAAGAGCCCGGTTCGGTCTGCATCGTTCAAGGTTACGGAGCCGATAGCGGCTGCTGACGGTTGCATGAGCATAGCTTGCCAGATGCCATGACGAGCATCGGATTCACGAGATGTTGATGTCCAATGCTGCGGCTGGGGAGCTTTGAGCCTATGCGTTCCGTACGGCGTTTTTTCAATGACAAGACCGGTGCCACGGTCATTGAGTACGGCCTCATCGCTGCCCTCATGTCGGCTGCGATCATCAGCGGCGTCGGCGCCTTTGGCGGCAGCCTTTCGAACACGTTCAGCCTATTGTCCAATACGGTTCAGGACTCGTCCACCGCCTCGAATTGAGGCGATCGCGTTTGCCTGAAGCGCCTCGCGAACTTTCAGGGGCGTGGGGTTGCGCTTTGGGTTTCCGGCTCTTGCGCGACCCGCCTTATTGCTTCAGCTTGTGCTCTTCGACCTTGAGCGCATCGGCGAGCCGCGCCTTGGCCGAGCCCGGCTTCAACGGCTTCTGCTGGCTCTCATGCGGGGTCCATCCGGATACATAGATGATCGAGAAAGTCGCCCTGATCCTGCCATCGGCATCGGAATAGCGTTCGGCATAGAGTTCGGCCGCGCGCAGGAAAAAGGCGCGTGTCAGCGGCGCGCGGCTGCGTTCGGCAAGCGGATTGGTCATTCCCATGGCGCGCAGGTCGCGCATCAAGGCAAAGAGATTGTCGTAACGCACCGTGTAGGTTTCGGCGTCTATCACGGGAAGAGTAAAGCCGGCTCGCTGTAGCAGACCGCCAACATCGCGGACATCGGCAAAAGGGATGACGCGCGGGCTGGCGCCGCTCGTGAGTTCGATTTCGGTCGCGAGCAGTACCTCGCGCAGCTCCTGCAGGGTGCCCAAGCCCGGGATTGCCGCCAGGAAAAGGCCGTCGGCCTTCAAAGCGCGGCGGATCTGGATGAAAACGCCGGGCGTGTCGTTGGTGACATGCAGGTTGAGCGGGGAGAGGACGAGGTTGACTGAATCGGCCTCCAGCGGCAATTCCTCAAGGGGCGCCTCGGTGACATCCTCGCCGGGTGCCGCAAAATCTGCCACGTTTTCGATCCTGCGCAAATGGCCGATCTTGCCGGTTGCCAATGCCAGGCGTGCCGCGACGCCGGTCGTTCCGTGAAGCTCCACTGCTTCATCGAAGCGCCGTTCGATGACGGAAAGCCGTTCCGCCAGTTCGCTTGCTGCAATATCGAGTAGAAATGCCGCCTTCGGGTCGCCTTGTCTCAGCGCCCGTTGTTTGCGGGCCGCGAGCAGCGCTTGGTCGAACACGATTTCCATGGCGTTTTCCTGCAATATGGTCATTTCGGCGGGGCGTGCCGGGCACTAGCGTTTTCCTTCGCAAAGCCTGCGGGAAAAAGCTAGTGTCAATCATATGGGGATGATGGGGCGAGAAATCACGTTATCAACGCTGCGGGTCGGGCTGGCGAGGCCCTGGCAGGTGCTGGCGGATCTGCTCTATCCGCCTGCTTGCTCCGGTTGCGGTGTTGCGGTCGGAGCGCATCGCGGTCTTTGCCCTGCCTGCTGGTCCGGCATCCGTTTCATCGAGCGCCCCTATTGCGAAATTCTGGGCAGCCCGTTTTCCCATGATCTCGGCGCAGGCATTCTCAGTGCTGAGGCGATCGCCGATCCGCCTGTCTTCGACCGGTTGCGCTCCGCCGCCGTTCACGACGGCATCGTGCGTGATCTCATTCTCAGCCTGAAATATCGCGATCGCACCGATCTGGCGCCGATGATGGCCGGCTGGATGCTGCGCGCCAGCGATGGCATGGTCGCCGCCTGCGACGCGATCGTCCCGGTGCCCTTGCATCGCGCCCGCTTGTTTTCGCGCAAGTACAATCAGGCGGCCGAACTGGCGCGCCATGTTGCCCGCCTCTCTGGAAAGCCGTTGCTTGCCGCGACGCTGTTGCGCGTCAAGCGCACGAGCCAGCAGGTCGGTCTCGGCGCCAAGGCGCGGCAGGACAATGTGCGGGGCGCATTCGCCGTCTCCGAACATCGGGCCGCCGATGTGTTCGGCCGGCGTATCGTGCTGGTCGATGACGTCTATACCACGGGCGCGACGGTGGCCGCGGCGACGCGCGCATTGAAGAAAGCCGGCGCGGCAGATGTGACTGTTTTGACCTTTGCAAGGGTCGTCGGCCATCTTATATGACAATAAATCTGAGTTTTTTTGGAGTGGATTATGGCATCCGTCGTTATCTATACGCGTGAGTTCTGCGGCTATTGCGCTCGCGCGAAGTCCCTGCTCGAATCCAAGGGCGTCGACTATGTCGAGCACAATGCGACCTATGCGCCCGAAATGCGGCAGCAGATGATTGCAAAGGCGAACGGCGCCTCGACCTTCCCGCAGATCTTCATCAATGACGAGCATGTCGGCGGTTGCGACGATATCCATGCGCTCGATCGGGCCGGCAAGCTCGATCCGATGCTGGCCGCCTAAGACGCTTCGCAAGGGAGGTGACATGAAAGAGGCGGCCTCCACGGATAGAACGGATCACTGAGATGCAGATGATGATCGAGGGACAGTCACACCTCCAGCCTTTCGGCTTACCTTATTGGGGTTTTGAAGATCTCAACAAGGGAGTTGGAAGCATGACTGCCTCTTATGATTACCATATCGGTGTCGACTACCACAAATCCTACAGCCATCTGGTGGTGCAGGACAGTAGCGGCAAGACGTTGCGCTCTGGCCGGGTAATGAACGATCGCCAGTCGCTCGGCGGGTTTCTCGAACGCTACCGCGAGAACAGCCACGCGGTTGTCGAGGCCACGCGCAACTGGATGGTGATGTATGACTGGCTCGACGACATTTGTGACGATGTCGTTCTCGCCCATCCTTTGAAGGTGAAGGCGATTGCCGACGCCAAGATCAAGACCGACAAGATCGATGCGACGGTGCTGGCGCATCTGCTGCGAGCCGACCTGGTGCCGGAGGCCTGGGCACCCAGCGACAAGGCCCGCGAGCTGCGTGTCGCGCTGCGCGAGCGGATGTTTTACGTGCGGCTGCGCACGATGACGAAAAACCGGATCGTCACGGTGTTTGATCGCTATCCGGAGCAGACGGCACAGTTGAAGAAGCTCAGTGATCTGTTCGGAAAGGCCGGCCGCGTCCAATTGGCTCAGGTGAAGGTCTCAGAGATCGACCGCATCCAGATCGACCGTGGCCTCGACTTCATCGCCGACATCGACGTGCGCATCAAGCAGTCGGAAGCAACGATCCGGGCGATGACTAAAACCAATGGCAATGTGAAGCTGTTGAAGACGATCCCCGGCATCGGCGAGTTCTTCGCCCGGCTGATCGACGCGGAAATCGATGACATATCGCGGTTTCGCAATGCCAAGAAGCTCGCCGCCTATACCGGGCTTGTGCCCTCGACCTATTCGAGTGGCGGTAAGACCTATCACGGCAAGATCATCAAGCAGGGCAACAAGTGGCTGCGCTGGGCCTTCGTGGAAGCGGTCGCCCCGGCTATCGCCAGCGATGCGCAGCTGCGCACCCAATACGAACACCTGAAGATCAGAGGAGTAAACAAGGCGCGCGTGGCCATTGCACGCAAACTTTTGACGATCGCCTTCCAGATCCTGCGTGACCAGCGCGCCTATGAGCCGCGCGACACCAGCACCATGGAAGGCGCGTCGACGATATCCCGGCTGTCCTGACTGTCGTCTAGCGAGCCCGGCAGGACTGGGCTGCGCTCATCAAGGAGAATGGGAAGCCGGGAGCCGAACGTCACTCTGTGACCGAAGCTAACGCATTAGGTCACGTATTGGAGATTGGTTCGAGAACCGCAGGACGGCAACACGCTGTCCAGCGGAAGGAAGAGAGTTAGCCGATCGGCGCCAATGCCGATCAAACCATAACCGAACCCAAGGAAAAGCCGCCACTTGAAGGTGTTTTACCCCTTGTGTTCTTTCATTGGAGA